>JBKPDB010000082.1:0-12743 GCA_046727655.1 Actinomycetota bacterium | reverse complement strand
CGGGAACAACGCCTTGTCGAAGACCTGCTTGGTAAGGAGAGGGTTGACGACTCCCAGGCCCGACGTGATCAGGATCAGGAGCACGATGATGGCGACGCGGCCGCGATACGGCCGGAAGAGGCGAGCGACGCGTCGCAGGAGGTGATTCGAAGTGGAGGCCATCCGCGTGAAGGGTACGTCGGCCCCTAGGCTGTAGGCGATGGCGCGTCTGTACGGCGCAACCGGCGACTCGGTCGTCCGCCTCGACGAGACGACCAACGGATGGCGTCTCGAGACCTTCCTCGCGGGAAGCGGAGCGCAGTGCCTGGCGGTCGATCCCGCGGATGCCGAGACGGTCTACGCCGGCCTGCGCGAGGGCGGGGTCCGTCGCACGCGAGACGGCGGCCGGACGTGGGTCGATTGCGAACTTCCCGAGCCCGGCGTGTTCTCGCTTGCCGTCAGCGGTGCCGACGGCGCCGTCTACGCCGGGACGGAGCCGAGCCGGCTGTTCCGCAGCGACGACCGGGGTGAAAGCTGGCGCGAGCTCGAAGCGTTGCTCGAGCTCCCTTCGCGGCCGACCTGGAGCTTCCCGCCGCGGCCGTGGACCTCACATGTGCGCTGGATCGCGCCGCACCCGCGCGTTGCGCAGCTGATCCTGGTCGGGATCGAGCTCGGAGGGTTGATGCGGTCGCTCGACGGCGGCGAGAGCTGGGAAGACCACCGCCCCGGCGCGCAGCGCGATGTGCACTCGCTCGCCTGGCACCCGGACCGCCGGGGCTCGGCGTACGAGGCCGGCGGGGGCGGCGCGGCGTTCAGCGACGACGCAGGGGAGACGTGGCACGCCGCAGACGAGGGCCGGGACCGTCACTACACCTGGTCGGTCGCGGTCGAACCGAACGTTCCGGATCTGTGGTACGTCTCGGCGAGCACCGGTCCCTTCGCCGCACACGGTCGCGGCGATCCCCGGGCCAGGATCTACCGGCGCGAAGGGGACGAGCCGTGGCGCGTCCTGTCCGGTGGGTTGCCCGAGCCCCTGCCGGCGATGCCGTACGCGCTCGTTGCCACGGAGGGCCGCCTCTTCGCCGGCTTGTCGGACGGTCAGATCTGGGAGAGCGGCGATCGCGGCGACACGTGGCACCACCTCCGGTTGGAAGGCGCGTCGATCCCCGCCGTCAACGCGCTCGCGTTCGCACGCGACTGAGCCGTGCGGATCACAGGGCAGCAGGCGCTGGCATGGCGCATGCAGCGACACCTTCTCGATCCCGTCGGCGAGCTGTCGGTCCCGCGGGTCGTCAGCCGTCTCTGTGGAGTGCAAACGCAAGTGGCGTCGTCCGCCGAGCTCGCGATTCGCGTCCGGCGCAAGACGTCGCGGCCGGGCGAGGTCGGCCGCGCGCTCGCCCGGGGCGGCCTCGTCAAGACGTGGGCAATGCGTGGTGCGCTCCATCTCCTGACTCCCGAGGAAGCCGGCGTCTTCCTCTCCTTGATGGCCGCGGGCCGGTCGTGGGAGCGTCCGAGCTGGCAGCGCTACTTCGGCGTGACCCCGAAGCAACTGGATGCCCTTCGTACAGTCGTCCGCGACGCGCTCGACGGCGCCGTGCTCACGCGCGAGGAGCTCGTCGCCGCGGTCACAGCGCGGCGGGGCCTGGGGCACGTCGGCGACGCGCTCCGCTCGGGCTGGGGAACCCTCCTCAAGCCGCTCGCCTGGCAGGGCGACCTCTGCTTCGGACCGACCCGCGGAAACCGGGCCACGTTCATGCGCCCGGAGGAAGCGAGCTCGCGCTGGGCGGGCGTGCCCGAGCCCGACGAGGCGGCCCCGGCCGCGATGGCCGCGTACTTCGGCTCCTACGGGCCGGCGACGATCGAGGCGTTCGGCAACTGGCTCGCCGGGGGCTGGTTCGGCAAGCGACAGCTTCGGAGCTGGTTCGAGGCGCTCCGCGGCCGGCTGGCCGAGGTGGAGGTCGACGGGGAGCCCGAGTACGTTCTCGCCGAGCATCTCGGCGAGCTCGCTTCGACTAGGCCCACCACGGCGGTGCGGCTCCTCCCGGGCTTCGACCAGTACGTGCTCGGACCCGGCACGGCGGACGGCCGCATCGTGCCGACGGCACGGCGGAGCGCAGTGAGCCGGCAGGCCGGGTGGATCTCGCCGGTCGTCGTCGCGGGCGGCGCCGTGTGCGGCACGTGGGAGCTGGACGGCGACGGAATCCGAATCGCGTGGTTCGAAGAGGAGGGAAGAGTGCCTCGGAACGCAGTGGTGGCCGAGGTCGGTCGGCTCTCGTCGATCGTCGGTCGCGAGCTCCGGCCGACGATCAGCCGCGCGTAGCGATCCGGCTACCAGACGTCGCCGTCGCGCCAGTCGCAGACGAGCTCGTCCGCGAGGTCGAGCGGAACCGAGCTCGGGAGGACGTACACGAACCCATCGTCATCCGGCGTGCGGACGACCCCCGCAGGCGTCAGGGCGGCCGTCGGGCCCTGCCAGCGCTGCCAACCGCGCGCCTCGTAGAACGCGACTCCGGCTTCCGAGCTGCAGAGAGCGCCGAGTTCATAGGCGCCGCGAATTACGTGTTCGAGCGCTTCCATCAGCTGACCGCCGTGCCCGCGGTGGCGCCGGTCGGCGCGGACGGCGACGCCTTCCACGTAACCGGCGCGGAGCGCCCGTCCTCCGTGAAGCAGCCGACGCTGGATCACCGATGCATGTCCGATCAGGTCGCCGTCTTCCCAGATGAGAGCGTGCAGGCCGCCGAGCGCGTGCTCCCAATCGTCATCCGAGAAGTCGTCCGCGAAGACGTCCACCAGAAGAGCGCGCACGGCTTCGAGAGTGGTCGAATCGAGGTCTGCCGTGTGAGCAATCCCGACGTCTGCCATCGGCGTCAGCCGCGCCTGAGCACCGGTTTCACGTCGACCAACACATCGCGCCGAGCGCGGTCGAGCCACGTGGGCACGATGACGCGATCTCCCGGACGTATCCCTTGGAGACCTTCGAATACGGCAGGGTCGAACACGAGCCACGCGTCGGGTGCGCCTTCGTGTCCCTGTTTCGGTGCCGACGCCCGTTCGGTCAGCGAAGACTCGACTTCTCCGATCGGCCTCAGCTCGAGCTCGGCGTCGCCGGACATCTGCGTCAGCTTCCCAGCTCCGTTAGGCGCTGTTCGAGAAAGCGCCGCTCCGCATCCGAGTGCACGAGCTCGAGCGCGCGACCGTAGGCAACGCGGGCTTCTTCGACGCGATCGAGTCTTCGCAGCAGCTCGGCGCGCGTCGCATGCAGGTAGTGGTAGCGGTCGAGCTCGAGGCCTTCCGCGAGCTCCAGCGCGGCTTCGACCTCGCCGGCCTCGCCGAGAGCGGCCGCGCGGTTGAGCTCGACAACCGAAGAGCCGGTGAGATGCCCGAGCTCGCCGTAGAGATCTGCGATCCGGGCCCAGTCCGGCGGATCCTCGGTGTGGAGCGCGGCGATGAGCGCCTGCAGCACGTACGGCCCGCGGCCGCCGAGCGCGAGCGCACGCTCGAGCGTCTTTCGCCCGGCCGCCAGCTCGTCGTCGTCCCAGAGGGACCTGTCCTGATCGCGGAGCAGCACGACCTTGCCGTCAGCGAATCGGGCGTCGCGCCGGGCGTCGTTCACGAGCATGAGCGCGAGCAGCCCTTGTACCTCGGGCTCGTCGGGCATCAGCTCGGAGAGGGCGCGACCGAGCCGGATCGCCTCGGCGGCAAGATCTCCTCGGCCGCCGTAGCCCTCGTTGAAGATGAGGTAGACGACCGCGAGCACCGCCGCAATGCGATCGGGAAGGAGGTGCACCGGTGGCACGCGGAACGGGATGCCGGCGGCTTTGATCTTGCGCTTGGCACGCACGAGGCGCTTGGCCATCGTCTGTTCGGGAACGAGGAAGGCACGGGCGATCTCCTCCGTCGTCAGCCCGCCCAGCGTACGCAGCGTCAGGGCGACCTGGGCGTCGAGCGCGAGCGCCGGGTGGCAGCACGTGAAGACGAGCTCGAGCCTCTCGTCGGGGATGGTGGTCTCGTCCACTTCGTCCTCCGTGGTCTCCGGCACGTCGAGCAGGCGCGTCTTCGCCGCCAGCGTGCGATCGCGGCGAATGCGGTCGATCGCGCGATTCCGCGCGGTCGTCATGAGCCAGGCGCGCGGGTTGTCCGGCACGCCCTCACCCGGCCAGCGTTCGGCGGCGACGGCAAACGCGTCCTGTGCGGCTTCCTCGGCGAGGTCGAAGTCGCCGAGGAAGCCGATCAGGCCCGCGAGCACGCGGCCCCACTCGTCGCGGAAGACCTGGTCGAGGATCGCTATTGCTCCACGATCGGCCGGACTTCCACCGCGCCGCCCATGCTTGCCGCCGGGATCTGCGACGCGAGCTCGATCGCCGCGTCGAGGTCGTCCGCCTCGAACACGAGGTAGCCGCCGAGCGCCTCCTTGACGGAGACGAACGGTCCGTCCGTCGTCAGCGTCTTGCCGTCCTCCACGCGTACCGTGGTCGCCGCCTCGGGCGGCTGGAGCCAGAGGCCGGGGGTGACACCGGGGACCTGGTTGATCGTCTGGTAGGCGCCGTAGACCGCCTTCTGCTCGTCCTCGGACAGGCGCTCCCACTCCTCCGATCCCGGCGTCGGGGTGTCGCCTTGGTGAATCAACAGCAGGTACTTCATCGTGTCCTCCCTTCGAGGGATTGGTCGCGTCTAAGACGAACGGCGGAAGAGCAAGAGGACACCGCGGCCTCACCTATTGTCGATTCGTACGACGATCGGCGAGGGACGCGTTGAGCTCCGCGGAGAGAACGATGAGCCGGCCGACGAGCACAAGAGAAAAGAGCAGCGCCGCCGCGATCCCGAGTGCGCCGTACGTGTCGGCGCGGCCCTGCACCAGGCGTGTCGTGACGTAGATGTTGAAGACGTTGATGAACAGCAATCCGACCCCCACCAGCAGGGCGCCGGGGACGAGCGCGGGCCAGCGAACGTCACGGTGAGCCAGCCGTGTGGAGAGTGCGAGCCAGGTGCCGCCTCCGAGAACGAGGAACACGAGCAGCGCGGCGACCCCGCCGAATTGATCTCCGCGCCGGATCCAGCCGACGATGCCGGCGGCTACGACATCGGCGACCAGCGCCGCTGCGAGAATCGCGACACCGGTCGGAGAACTTCGAACCCCACGACCCGAGCCGTGCCACGCGATTGCATGCACCTTTGCGATCGCGCGATAGAGGGTGGCCGTGGCGTAGAGGACAGCGGGAAGCATCACGAGGAAGACGATCCAGCGAGCGCGGCCCGAGGCGGTCGACGCGACCTGAGATGCGATGAGCCCATGCAAGCCAGTGTCCTTTGCAACCTCGCTCGGGCTCTTGTCGGCTGCGTCGGCGTACAACCCGAGACCCGAGACGAACAAGAGCGAAGTCGGGAGGAGCCAGACGAACAGCCGGTAGGCGAGCGCCCCCGCCAGCAGGGCGCCTCCGATCGACGCGTCCCGCTCGATGACGTCGAACCCCACGTCGACGTATGCGTGACGAGCTCGGGATGCCTCAATGCGTGTGCGGAGAATCTGCGCCCGCTGGAGGGAGCGGGCGATGCGGCCGGCAGACGTCGGCTGGACCTCGATCTCGAGCTTTGCTGGCTCACGCGGCTCAGGGATCTCGGGGCGACTCATCTCAGTCAGCTGGAAAGCTCGATCTCGGCGGGAAGCTTGGCGGGCGCCCGTTCGCCGCCGAGCTCTACCTCGACTCTCCGGTCGCAGTAGACGTACGTCGTCGTGATTGCCACCAGCGGCATGGTCAGCGAGTAGACAACTCCCGCGACGACGTTCACGAGCCAGAGCGGCGCATCGGTGCCCAAGATCAGCAGGGCGCCCAATATCGGGCCGATCGCGACCGCAAGCGCCGCGCCGATGACGATCAGCGACGCGACCTTCAGCCACTTGCCTCTGACAAGCCGGCCACTCCGTCGCAGGCCGCCGAGGGCGGACAACTCTTCGAGCTCGATGCTGGGTGCAATCAGAGCCCATCGACCGGCCAGCCAGACCGCCAGCGGGATGAGGTAGATGGAGCTGGCAAGCAGCGAGACGATCACCGACGCGACGACGAGTGCGCCGAGCAGAGGGCGAATGCTGTCGGCTGCCAGCCGATAGGCCTGTACCGGACCGACGGAACGTCCCTCGTCGATCTCGACGAGCGCCCGCGCCGTTGCCGCCTGGACGAGGCCGAGCCCGAGCAGCGTCAGGGCGGTTCCGACGGCGAGCACCAAGAAGGCGAGCACGCCGTTACTCTCGGCGCCGGTCTCGAGGCCGAGGATGCTGGTGCCGTGGAGGAGCACGCTCTGCAGGAACGCCACGAGCAACGAGATCGGGATGAACAGGACACCGATCCCGATCACCAGTCGCCAGTTCGCGAGGTACATGCGCACGGACGCCGCGAGCGTCTGGCCCCACGCGCGGCGGTGCGCGAGGCGCAGGGTGGCGACGGGACGCCAGGACGTGCGGGACAGCGCGTAGATGAGGAGGAGGAGGAGCCCTGCGAGCGCGGCGGTGAATGCGAGCGGGCGCCTGACCAGTTGCACCAACGCCCTCGAGCCGTTGCCGATGGCGCGACAGAAGAAGTCGGTTGCCGTCGTGCCGAAGGCGCTTCCCGCCGGCACCGCGAAGCTCCGCTCCCGCGAACCCTCCGACCACTGGATCGGTTCGGTCCACTGCGTCTTGAGGTTCGGGCCGGTCGGACCGTTGAAGAACGCCGGGCGGAGCTCTCCCCAACGGCCCTCGAAGGCGATCCACGGAAAGGCTGCGCGAGCCTGGCCCGCGTCACTCGGGATCGTGTCGACGACGGTTCGGAGATCGCGGTGAGGGCCCGTTGTGTTGTCGCAGCCGACGCCCTGCTCGGCGGAGCTGCCGAGAAAGAGCCCTTCGTCGAAGAAATTCGCGTGCGAGCCGGCAGCCGGATACACGACAGGGTGCGTGCCGCCGACGACCTCGAGCTTGTCCGATCCCCAATCGGCGCGTTCGGCGCCTTCGTGCTGGCTGTAGCCGACGATCGTCGGTGGGGCCGCCAGCGCCGCGTGTGCTGTCTCGGCGTCGAAGACCAGCTGGATCATCTCCCAGTCGCCCTCGTGCAGGTTGTTCCAGTCGTTGTACGCGTAGAAGAGCCAGTACTGCAACGCGAGTCGACCCGTGTGGCGGGGGTCGGTCGCGACGTGCGCGTACACCGTCGGTTTGTGCCCTTGGGTGACACGCCGCGACCAGCGCTCGTAGCCGCATCCGGGCTCGAGTGCGTCCCCGGGGAAGTCGAGGTGGTATTCGTAGAGTCCCCCGGAGAGGTCCTCCGCCGTCGGGGCGATCTTGACGAGGTCGTTCGGGTTCCACGGCCCCCGGAGTGCGACCGTCGGCTCTCCGAACAGCGCGTTGACGTCCATCGGCTCGTACGGCTCGCCGGGGCCACACTCGTCCTTCTGCTCGACGAGCCTGACGACCGGGGCGTAGCGTTCGGCGAGGGCCCTTTCGTCCGCGATGCTTCCCGGGGCGGCCGAAGCGACGACGAGCGCGACGAAGGCGAGAACCGACAGGACCGCAAAGCGAGCGGCCGGCCTCAGGGCAGCAGTCCTCCTCACGTTGCGGGCTGGGAGGCGAAGAGGTCCAGGCCGAGGGCGCGGGCGAGGTACGCAGCCGCAAGCTGTCCGCGAACGCTGTTTCCGGCGTCGTCCAGCTCCGGTGCGAAGGTTCCGAGGCCGCCCTTTCCCGGCGCGACGGTGACGATCCCGCCGCCGTGGCCGTAGCTCTGGAGCAGGCGCGCGATGCTGCGGTTTTGCTGGTTCGTCTCGGACGCTGGCTCGTACACCTCCCCATTGATCGAGAGCGGCCGGCCGGCGAATCGAGACAGGCCGTCGTGGATGAGCTGCCACTTGGCTTCGGCAGTGGCGCCGTGAACGAGACTGGTCGTGGCGATCGTCCCGGGGTTCACCATCGGGTTCGTTCTCCCGTCGCGGCTCTGCTCGATCGCCTGCAGCGAGTTGAACGGCAGCCCGGTGCTGTTCACCCCGAGCCTCCGGCGAGCTTCCTCCGACCCGAGGGACTCGCACACGAGGGCGAAGACGAATGGCTTCGACACGCTCATGATCGAGAACGCATGCGTGTGACCGCCGACTCCGAAGACGTTCCCATTCGTTCCGGCCACGCACACCTCGAAGAGCTCAGGGGCACGCGTGCCAGTGCCGGGTACACCCGCGAGTTCGAGCCGTCCGAGACCGCGCGGTAGCGCCCGTGCGCGTCCTTCACCAGTCTTCGGACGACTTCAGGGGGGTAAGTGTCCGGTCGATACGAAGACCGAGTCGGGCGTCTGATCCATCTCGCCGTGTCGTTGCACTATCGCCTCCCGCCGAGGCTCGATCTAGGTGTGCACGGGCGACCCGGGACCGAGCGGGATGTCGAGCAGGTACCAGGCCACGGAGAAGCGGCCCGCTCATCATGAGAGCGTCGTATGGCGGCTGGTGAGCGGGACCTCACCCGGCGGGGGTGAAAATCCGGCGAAAGCTCAGTTCGACGCCGCAGTCGGCGCCGTCGCCCAGCTCGGCTCCTGCTTCTGGGCCAGCCGGAGCAAGAGCTCGTGCAGGGTCGCGCGCTCCTTTTCGCTGAGCGGCGTCAGGAAGTCGTCGTCGATCTCGCCGGCGAGCACCCGCAGGCGCCGGAGCGTGCGCTTGCCGTCCGGCGTGAGCCGGACGAGGTGACGGCGGCGATCGTTCGGATCGCGACGGCGGTCCACGAGCCCGCGCTCCTCCAGCTCGTCGAGCAGGCCGACCAGCTGGCCGCGGTCGTAGCCGAGCGCGTCGGCAATCGAGCCCTGCGTCTCGCGCGAGCCCTCGGCGAGCACCAGCAGGATCGCGTGATGGTAGGGATGGAGGCCAACCTCCTCGTACGCCTCCATCGCCCGCTCCTTCACGGCATGGCCCAGCCGCTTCAGGAGGAACGTCGAGGAGGCGAGCAGCTCCTCCGGCAGCCGGGGCACGGGGACGGGGGGCCGCGTCTGTGGGGATGCGGCGGTCATGCGGAATAGGGTAGCGCAGACAATCGTTGGAGAGCTATAAGGTTGAGATGACCAACGATTCCAGCAACGTAGAGCCGCTGAGCGGCCCCCCGAATCCAGACCGGCGGTGGAGCGCGCTCGCGCTCATCGTCACGGCGCAATTCATGGTGATTCTCGACGTGGCGATCGTCAACGTCGCGCTGCCCTCGATCAAGTCCGACCTCCATTTCTCCGAGACGAATCTCCAGTGGGTGATCTCTGCCTATGCGATCTTCTTCGGCGGGACCTTGCTCCTCGGCGGCCGCCTCGCCGACCTGCTCGGCCGCCGCAAGCTCTTCGTCGCCGGCCTCGCACTCTTCGCAGCGAGCTCGCTCCTGTGCGGCCTGGCGTGGTCCGAGGAGTCGCTGATCGCGTTTCGAGCGATTCAGGGTCTCGGCGGCGCGTTGCTCGCACCGGCCGCGCTCTCCCTGCTGATGACGACCTTCGCCGAGGGGAGGGACCGCAACCTCGCGCTCGGCATCTACGGAGCGGCTTCCGGAAGCGGCGCGGCGGCCGGCGTCCTCTTCGGCGGCATTCTCACCTCGTACCTGAGCTGGTCGTGGATCTTCTTCATCAACGTGCCGGTGGGTGTAGCCGCGATCGCGCTCGCGCCCGTGCTCCTGAAGGAGAGCCGCGCAGACCTGAACCATCGCCACTTCGACGTCCCCGGCGCTGCCTCGATCACCGCGGGCCTGATGCTGCTCGTCTACGCGACGACGCGTGCGACGAGCGACGGCTGGGGCGCACCGGAGACGCTTGCGCTCTTTGCCGGCTCGGCGCTACTGATCGGCACGTTCCTCGTCGTCGAGCTCCGTTCGCCGTCGCCGCTGCTCCCGCTGCGGATCTTCCGTCTGCGCACCTTGACCGCTGCGAACGCGGCAATGGCAATCGTTGGTGCTGTCGCCTTCTCGGAGTTCTTCCTGTTGACCCTCTACCTCCAGGACGTCTTGCACTACTCCGCAGTCGAGAGTGGTGTCGCGTTCGCCGGCTTCGCGCTCTCGGTCGTCGTGATCTCGAACGTCGCGCAGGTCGTAGTGGGGCGCTTCGGCGTCCGCCCGACGCTCGCCGTGGGGCTGTTCGCGTCCGCCTTGTCGGTTGCCTGGCTCACGAGGCTGCCGATCGACGGTCACTACTTCTGGGATCTCTTCCCGGCATTCGTCCTCGGCGGCGCCGGCATGGGCCTCTCGTTCGTGCCGGTGACGATCGCAAGTCTCACGGGTGTCGACCGCTCGGATGCCGGCGTCGCCTCCGGCTTGATCAATACGAGCCGCCAGATCGGCGGCGCGATCGGCATCGCCGCCGTGAGTGCCGTCGCGGCAACGTCGACGCACAGCTATGTGGAGACGCATACCGGCGTCACCGCGGCGAGCGGGGCGGCGCTCGACCATGGCTTCCAGACCGGCCTCTACGTCCTGACCGGGTTGCTGATCCTCGGCGTCGTCATCGCCATCACCCTGGTCAAGCCGACACGTCCCTCGAGCGCGGACGCCGTGGCCGCCGAGGGCGAGGTGGCGCTCGAGGAGGCTGCCTGATGGGCTGCCGCGGTACCGTGTGAGGGACCCCCAGCCGGAGGCACAATGGCCTGATGAGGCCGCCCCCCTGATGGCAACGCGCGACGACCAGCGCAAGGACGCGAACGCGCCGCCTGCACCGCGCGGATCGTCACCGACGTCTCCTCAGCGGCCGTGGTTCCGGCTGAGCCGCGGGTGGATCGTCTTCGCCCTCGTGCTCCTTGCGGTCAACTTCTATCTCGGGTCGCGCGCGACGCGGCCGGAGTCCCGCGTCCGTGTTCCCTACACGCCGTTCTTCCTCGATCAGGTGAACGAGGGGCACGTCAACGAGATCACCTCGAAGGGCACGGCGATCCAGGGGACGTTCAAGCAGAAGGTGCAGTTCGGAAAATCGAAGCCGACGACCCGCTTCCGTACTGAGATCCCCGCGTTCGCCGACAACGACGCTCTGTCGCGGCTGCTGCAGGAGAAGCGTGTCGTCGTGAACGCTCAGCCGCTCGACACGGGGCCGCCATGGTGGCAGAGCCTCTTGCTGGGTTTCGGGCCGACACTCCTGTTCATCTTCTTGCTCGTCATGCTGTTGCGGCGGGCAGGCAACGTTCAGAACGTCCTCGGCTCGTTCGGGCGCTCGCGCGCAAAGCGCTACCAGCCGTCGGGCGATCGCGTCACGTTCAAGGACGTCGCCGGCATCGACGAGGCGAAGGCGGAGCTGTCCGAGGTCGTCGACTTCCTCCGGGCGCCCGAGAAGTATCGGAAGCTCGGTGCTCGGATCCCGCACGGAGTGCTGCTCTCGGGCGCGCCCGGCACGGGCAAGACACTCCTCGCCCGTGCGGTCGCCGGAGAAGCCAACGCGCCGTTCTTCTCGTTGGCAGCTTCAGAGTTCGTCGAGGCGATCGTGGGCGTTGGCGCATCCCGCGTCCGCGACCTGTTCACGCAGGCGAAGGAAGCCGCGCCGGCAATCGTGTTCATCGACGAGCTCGACGCGATCGGACGGTCGCGGACGTCCGGCGTGGCCGGCTTCAGCGGCGGCAACGACGAGCGCGAGCAGACGTTGAACCAGATCCTGACCGAGATGGACGGCTTCGACTCGTCCACCAACGTGATCGTCATCGGTGCGACCAACCGGCCCGATGTCCTGGATGCGGCCCTGCTTCGCCCGGGGCGGTTCGATCGGAGGGTCGCAGTGCAGCCGCCCGATCGCACCGGGCGCGAAGCGATTCTCAAGGTGCACACTCGTGGCGTCCCGCTCGACTCCGACGTCGACCTGCGCAGGATCGCCGCCACAACGCCGGGGATGGTCGGCGCCGACCTGGCGAACCTCGTCAACGAGGCCGCGCTGCTTGCGGCCCGGCGGAACCACGATCGCGTCACCGAGTCCGACTTCACCGACGCACTCGAGCGAATCGTGCTCGGGGCAGAGCGTCAGGTGATGATGAGCGCCGAAGACAGGCGCCGGACCGCGTACCACGAGGGCGGGCATGCGATCGTCGGCATGCTGACGCCGGGCGCCGATCCTGTGCGAAAGGTTTCCATCATTCCGCGCGGCCTCGCGCTCGGCGTGACGTTTGCAGCGCCGGAGAGCGACCGCTTCAACTACCGCGAACCGGAAATCCTGGCCAAGATCAAGGTGGCGCTTGGTGGCCGTGCAGCGGAAGAGGTCGTGTTCGGCGAAACGAGCACCGGCGCTGAATCCGACATCCAGCAACTCACGGAGATTGCGCGCCAGATGGTCGGCCGCTGGGGTATGAGCTCGAAGATCGGCCCGATCGCAGTGATCCCGCGTGACGGCAGCGGACCGCTGCTGCCGGGCGCTGCGGAAGTGTCGCCTGACACACAGAAACTCGTCGACGACGAGGTCCGTCGCATCGTCGATGACCTGCACAAGGAAGTCGTCGTGCTGTTGCGGGAGAACCGCGACAAGCTGGATTCGCTCGCGAAGGCGCTGCTCGAGCACGAGACGCTGGACGAGGAGGATGCCTACGCGGCGGCCGGCGTCACGAGAACTCCGTCGCCGATCGCCGACTCCCTCGCGACGGCTGCAAGATCCCGCACAGACGTCTAGTACGTAAACTCCGCCCGCTCATCGGGGTGTCGAGAGGGGGGAGACTCATGAACAGCCAACCGGGAGGCGTGTCGCGTCCTCCTCCTTGCCGTCGCAGCAATGGGGCTCTTGTCCGTGCCGGCGGCAGTCGGACAGCCGCTCGCCGGGACCGCCAACCCGCCGGGAAAC
>JBKPDB010000081.1:0-19279 GCA_046727655.1 Actinomycetota bacterium | reverse complement strand
AAACTCGAGGATTGGGTCCCTGCTGTCCAGGAGACCGACGCCCTGTTGGTTTGGGGCGGCAGTCCCTTGTATCTGCGCTACTGGATGCGGCAATCCGGACTGGCCGACCTCTGGCCGTCGCTGCGGCCCGAGACGGTCTATCTGGGCACGAGCGGCGGAGCAATGATGGCGACTCCCGACTTCGGAGGAGCCACCTACGACGAGAGTGAACCGCTCACCGGCAGCGACAAAGCGCTGGGGCTCGTTGATTTCTCGGTGTTTCCACACCTTGATCGCGAGGATGGCATTCCGGCTAGCCCACTGGCGGAGATAGAAGCATGGGCCGGCCGGGCTATCAGTGCCGGCATACGCGATCGACCATCAGACCGCCATCGAAGTGACCGACGGCACCGTCGAAGTCGTCTCCGAGGGGCACTGGAAACTGTTCGCCGCGAACGAGAGCCGCTAAGACCTCGCTTGGGCCAGCGTTCCGGAATGACGCCATAGGATTGCGCCGTGCCGTTCACGCTCAGCAACATCAAGGAGGATCTGGAGGACATCGGTCCTAGGTTCGACGGCGCGCCGGACCTGGAGTTCCGCGCGGCGACCAAGGCGCTCGAGCTCGAGCAATCCGCCCTGAGCTACCAGCGCGTCCCGCCCGGCTATCGCTTTCCGTACGGCCACACGCACATGAAGCAAGAGGAGGTGTACGTGGTCGTGCGCGGGAGCGGGCGGATGAAAGTCGACGACGAGATCGTCGAGCTCAAGGAATGGGACGCGGTGCGCGTCCCGCCCGGCACGTGGCGAGGGATCGGGTTCATCGAGGCGCCGGTGATCGGGCCGGCGAACATCGCGTCGAGGCCGATCGTGCCGCCGATCGCGATCGAGGCCGCCTCGCCGACCGTGTGTCGCACAACTAAGGCGCCCACAGCGCGTCTTATGTGTCGCAACATGCGGCCGGGCGGTCTGTATGGCGGCAGGTGGTTTGACTAACCGGTCAGACAAGGGGAGAATCGGCCGGTAGCGGTCACGATCAGGAGGGAGAGATGAAGCGGTTGTGGTTGATCGGAGTCGTGGGCGTCGCGGCTCTGCTCGCAGTTGGCGCGGGCAGGCTCAGTGCGTCGAGCGACGCAAAGGAACCGATCAAGATCGGCGCGCTCACGTCACTGACAGGCCCGTTCACTGCGTGGGGTGTGGAAGTCCGTGACGGAATGCAACTTGCCGTGCGGCAGATCAACGCGAGGGGTGGCGTCAAAGGACGCAAGCTCGAGCTGGTCATCGCGGATGATCTCTCCTCGCCGAACGGAGGCATCGACGCTTTCAGGCGCCTAACTGAGCAGGAGCACGTCGTCGCCGTCGGCGGCTTGATCAGCAGCGACGTCGCGCTTGCGACATCTCGGCTGGCCGAGAGCGCGAAGGTGCCGATGTTCCTCGTGAAGGCGGGCGCGAGCGAGATCCTGACGTCGAGCAGCCGGTACACGTTCCGGACGTGTCTGCCGGCGGCTGCCGAGGTCGCCGCGCCGATCCTCCACTACGCGCAGAAGAAGAAGGTCACGCGCGTGGGGGCGATCATCGCCGACTACGCGTGGGGTCAGGCGATCAAGGCATCCCTTGAGCGGACGTTCGCGTCGGCGCCGAGGATCAGCCTCAACATCCAGGTCGCGCCGGTGAGGACGAGCGACTTCACGACGTACCTGCGTGCGCTCAGCTCCTCGAACCCGCAGCTGATCGTGGCGACCGGTCATCCGCCGGGGTCCGGGGCGATCCTGACGCAGTCGGGCCAGCTCGGTCTCAACGTGCCGGTGGCTGGCGCGTATTCGCCGTTCAACGTCGTTGCGAAGGCAGCCGGGCCGGCGGCAGAGCGTCGCTGGGCCGACTTCAAGTGCGCGAACTTCGCGAGCAAGGCGTACAAGACGCTCGCTCGCCAGTTCCTGAGGGCGTTCCCGAACGACACGTTCTTCGAGGACGACGCATTGGCGGGCTACGGGATCGTCAAGGTCCTCGCGCAAGCGATCGCCAAGGTCGGGACCAATCAGGCCAAGATCGCCACATACGTGCACAAACACTCGTTCGCGATTCCGGGCTACATGTTCAAGCTCCGCTGGACGGCGTGGGGCGAGCTCAGGGGGCCGAGGATCGCGCTCGACCTGTTGGGTACGGGCCCCGCACCGAAGGGAACGAACACCGGCGGAACGTGGTACCCGAAGCAGCTGACGATCTCGAAGCCGCTGGCGGCGTACCGGCCGTAACCGGAGAACGCGCCACTGCTCGAGGTCGATGAGCTCGCGAAGCACTTCGGCGGCGTTCCGGCCGTCGACGGCGTGACGTTTGGGATCGACGACGGCGCGATTGTCGCCGTCGTCGGTCCCAACGGCGCAGGAAAGAGCACGCTGCTCAAGACGATCGCCGGCCTGCAGCGGCCGACGTCGGGCAGCGTGCGGCTGGCAGGCGAGTCCATCGGGGCTCTCCCCGCCCACAGAGTCCGGCGGAAAGGCATCGCGATGGTGATGCAGACGCCGCGCACCTTCACGTCTATGACTCTCCTCGAGAACGTCATGCTCGCGGCAATGTTCGGATCCCGCGAGGGCGTCGTCCGCGAACGCGACGCGCGGGCTCGCGCGCGCGAAGCGCTCGCCACCGTCGAGCTCGCCAGCCGCGCCGCACAGCCGGTCACGAGCCTGAACCTGCACCACCAGCGGTTCCTCGAGCTTGCGAAAGCGCTCGCAGGGCGGCCGCGCGTGCTCCTGCTCGACGAGGTCATGGCAGGGCTGAACGACACGGAGCTGGCGGCGTCGGTGCGAATCGTCCGCAACGTGCGCGACTCGTTCGGGACGACGATCCTTTGGGTGGAGCACGTGATGAGCGCGGTGATCGAGCTCGCCGAGCGGGCGATCGTCCTCAATTTCGGCAAGGTGCTCGCTGAGGGTGCCCCCGAGGCGGTGATGCGCGATCCCGAGGTGATCGACGCCTATCTCGGAGAAGCGGTTGCTTGAGGTCAGGGGGCTCGCGGCCGGGTACTTCGGCGAGCACGTGGTTCACGGGATCGACCTAGACGTTCACGCCGGAGAAGCGGTCGCGGTCATCGGCTCGAACGGCGCTGGGAAGACCACGCTCTTTCGCGCGGTCGCGGGGCTGCTCGCTCCGATGCGAGGTCGGGTGACGCTCGGCGGGAAAGAGATCACCAGGCGTCCTGCGCACCGAATCGCGCGCGCGGGAGTCGCGTACGTCCCTGCTGAGCGACATCTGTTTCCGGGGATGACGGTCAAGACGAATCTCACGCTCGGCGCGTATCCGCACCGGCCCGACCACGAGACACTCGAGCTCGTGCTGGAGCTCTTCCCAGCGCTGAAGGCGCGCATCCACCGGCGGGCGGAGACGCTCAGCGGAGGGGAGCAGCAGATGCTGGCCGTCGGTCGCGCACTGATGTCGAAGCCGCGCCTGTTGATGCTCGACGAGCCGACGACGGGGCTCGCGCCGAAGCTTGCAAAGGCTGCCTTCGTCGCGCTCGACGGGCTCAAGCAGAAGGGCATGACGCTGCTCATCGCCGAGCAGCAGGTTCCACTGGCGCTGTCCCTGGCGGACCGAGGCTACGTCCTCGAAAACGGTCGGATTCGCCTGCAGGGAACGCCCGACGAGCTCGAGCAAAACCCAGAGGTCCGGCGCGCGTATCTGGGGGTCGCATGAAGGCCGTGATCCTCGACGGGGTCCTCCTTGGCCTGGCATTCGGACTGCTGGGCGTGGGGCTCACCCTTGTCTACGGCCTGGGAGGCGTTCTGAACCTCGCGCACGGCGCATTCGTCGTCGTGGCAGCGATCGTGACTTCGCACTTCATCTCGGCGGGGCAACCGACAGCCGTGGCGGCGGCGATCGGCGTCCTGGCGGGCGCCGGCGCCGGCGTCGCGCTCGATCTCACGCTGATGCAACCGGTCTATCGCCAGCCCGGCGAGCACCGGACGCTCCTCGGCCTGCTGCTGACGCTCGGACTCGCGTTCGTCATTGAAGGGCTGCTGAACTGGCGCAACCCGTCGGGCGCGCTCTATATCGACGTCAGCGGCAACCCCGTTCGCATCTTCGGCGTGGCCGAGTCCGCCGGAAGCCTCTGGGCGTCGGCCATTGCGCTTGCCACGGGCGCCGTGCTGGTCGCGTTCTTAGCGGGCACGACGTTCGGCCGGGCCGTCCGCTCGGTCATTCAGGACGAGACGGGTGCTCGGCTGATCGGCATCAGCCCGGCGCGCGTGCGCACGGTGATCTTCGCGCTCAGCGGCGCACTGGCCGGGCTCGTCGCCGTCACACGCGCGATGACGGCTCCCGTCACGATCAACGTGGGCTTCGACCTGACCATCTTCGCGCTGATCGTCGCCGTCGTCGGCGGCCTCGGCAGCGTCGGCGGAGCGTTCCTCGCCGGCATCCTCCTCGGCATCGTTAACACCGTGAGCGCGTACTACGTCGGGCAATACATCACGACGATCGTGCTGCTCGGCGCCGCGGCGCTCACGATCCTCATCCGTCCCCGCGGCTTGCTCGGACGCTAGCCGTGACCAGGAGAGCAGCCGATATCGTGCGCGCGCTCTGGCCGATCGTCGCGACGGCCGCGGTGCTCGCGCTCCTGCCGCGGCTGTGGTTCGAAGGGTCGACGTACACGACGGGCCTCGTCGTCGACGCGCTCTTTCTGGCTGCATACGGAATCGGGTTCAACCTGATCTTCGGGAGCACGAACCAGCTGTTTCTCTGCGTCGGCGCACTCGCAAGCGTCGGCGGCTACAGCGCCGCGATCCTCGCCGACAAGCAGTCGGTGCCCATCGTCGGCGGCGTCGCGGCCGGCACGGCGATCGCCGCGGCAGTCGGCGGAATTCTCAGCTGGGTCGCGGTACGGCGCTCGCTCACCGTGATCTTCACCGGAATCGTGACGCTGGTCTTCTCGCTCGCCTTCGAAAACCTCGTGCTCGGGAAGCGCGACCTCACGAACGGCGATACCGGCCTCATCGTCACCGGGGCGGCGTCGAGGCTGGCCGACAACCGCCTCGGCGGCTATTACCTCTTCGCTGCGGTGATCGTCGCGTTCCTGATCATCTTTCGCGCGCTGCAGTTGTCGCACGTCGGCTGGGCGTTTCGAAGTCTCCGCGACGACGAGCTCGCGGCGGAGCTTGCTGGTGTCGCGGTTGCTCGCTACCGGATCTACGCTGCCGTCGTCGGCTCGGCGATGATCGGCCTGACGGGCGCGCTGTACGCGTACAGCGATGGGTTCATCACGCCGGCGACGTATGCGTTCGACCAAATCGACGTTCCGGTGCTCGTGCTCGTCGCCTTCGGCGGCCTCGGGACGCTGCTCGGCCCGGTGATCGGCGCCGCCGTGTTCGGCTTCGTCGACCATGCTTTGACGAGCAGGGGCCAGCTCCGTGAAGCGCTGTACGGCGCGTTCATCATCGTGATCTTTCTCGGCTTCCGGCAGGGCGTCATTCCCACGGCCACAGCGCTCGCTCGCTGGCTTGCGCGCCGACGGCGCTCGAGGACGCCTGTGGCTCCGCCGCAGCCCGACTAAACTCGTTGCTCGTGACGCACGCGCTAAATGTTGCCCAGACTCCGCCCCCAGCCGGTGCGCAGTCGCCCAAGCAAGAGGAGCTGTTGCGCCTTGCTTACCGGCTGATGGCGACGAAGGGCATGCACCGGATGACGCTGCAGGACGTTGCGGATGCTGCCGGCATGTCGAAGGCGAACGTGGTCTACCACTACAAGACGAAGGAGGACCTCGTCCTCACCGTGATGCAGTGGGTGCTCGAGCGCGTTGCCGCGCGCGTCGTCCAGGCGACGGTCTCGGCCAAGGGCCGCGATGCGAAGATTCGGGCGATGGTCGACGCGATCTTCGTCGACCCGAGGCGCAACCGGAACTTCTACATCGTGTACGCCGAGTTGATCGCCCACTCGTCGCGGAACGGGCGCTTCGCCGAGCTCAACGGCTGGTTCCGCGAGATCGTGACGGGGCAGTACGCCGACGTGATCCGGAGCACTTCCGATCGGTCGAAGAAGGGCGTTGCAGAGGCGGCGATGGTCGTGCGTGCGCTGATCGACGGCCTCTTTCTCCAGTGGCTGGAGGAGCCGGAATGGGAGGCGCGGCACCGCGAGTACAAGAGCCTGTGCGTCCGTTCGATCATCGCGTTCCTCGATAACGAACGCTAAGGCGCTGTTTGACACTGACCGTCTGGTCAGTCAAACTCGGGACGTGGACAACGCAGCGGTAGTCCAGCGGCTTGCGCAGGGCAAGCTGGTCGAAGGGCCTGAGTACGCAAGTGAGGATTACGTCAGGGGCCTGGCGCGGACGCTCGTCGTCTCTGGCGACACCGAGCTGATCAGCGCGCCGGCGTATCTGAAGGCGGCGGCCCACGCGCCACGGCTTCAGTCGTACGTCTCCGTGATCGGAATCATCCAGGACGAACTCGGCCATGCGCACATCGCCTACCGAATGTTGCGTGACCTCGGGTTCGACAGCGACAAGCTGATTTACGAGCGCGAGCCGGCGGATTTCCGCCATCCTTACGCATTCGACGTCCCGCTCGAGAACTGGCCGGAGATGGTGGTGGCGAACGGGTTCTACGACCGCGCCGGCTTCGTTCTCCTCAGTGACATTTTCGAGCACACGAGCTACGCGCCCTGGAAGCGCGCGCTCGTGAAGGTCGATCGCGAGGAGGGCTTCCACCTCCGGCACGGCGAGCACTGGATGAAGACGCTCTCCGCCGACGCCGCCACTCGCGACGAATTGCAGAAGGCGGTCGACTGGATGTTCTTGATGACGCTCGAGTGGTTCGGCCTCCCCGACCAGCTGAAGCGCCATCGCGAGCAGATCGACTTCGGCCTCAAAGGAAAGACGAACGACGAGCTCCGCCAGATCTGGATGTCGACCGCCGTGCCGTTCTGCGAATCGATCGGCATCGAGGTGCCGGCTCACCTGGACACGCAAACCGACAAGCACGTCATCGACACGCCGTTTCCACAGCAGTTCGACGAGCGGGAGAAGCGGTGGCTGACGGAGGAGGGAGAGATCTCGTGGGATGCGGTGCTCGAACGCTGGCGCGCGCGCGGCCCGGCCAACGAGGAGCTCGTCGAGATGATCCAGCGCGGCCGGCTCGAGCTCGCCGAAGCGGCATAATGGCGTCCAGCTCCGAGATCGAAGGAGCGCTGGCCGAGGTGCTCGATCCGGAGTACCCTGTCAGTCTCGTCGACATGGGCCTGATTCGCGGCGTCGAGGTCGAGGACGGAACCGCAAAGGTGTCGATCTCCTACTGCTCCCTCGGCTGCCCGTGCATCAACCTGATCGAGAAGGACGTCGAGGAGCGGCTGCTGCAGCTCGACGGCATCGACCGCGTCGAGGTGATCGAGTCCTTCGAGCCGTGGACGCGAAAGGACATCTCGGCCAAGGGCCTCGGCCTGCTACGCCAGACGGGGGTGGCGTGAACGCCGCCGAGCCGTGGGAGGTCTTCGCGCGGCAGGACCCGAAGACCCCGATCCGGCATATCGGACGCGTCGATGCGGCGACCCTCGACGACGCGGTCGTGTTCGCGTCGACGCTCTACGAAGAGTGGAAGTGGAGCGACATGTTCATCGTGCCGACGCGCGAGATACAGCAAGTGGTCCGTCCCGAATGACGCTGCGCGTCTACGCCCGGACCGAGTACGCGGAGCCACTCGTCGAGCTCGGCGCGGCCGACGACGGCAGTGACGTCCGCTCGAGCTACGACGGCGCGTGGGTCGAGCTCGTCGCCTTCCCGGAGGACGCGATGCACTGGATCATCCGCGATGGCGAGGACGTGGACGATGGGTGAGCTCTCGCCGGAGCTGGCGCAGGCGACGGCGAATCTCGTCGTCGCGCTCGCCGACAACAAGTACTTCCTCGCGCACCGGCTCGCGGCCTGGGGCGTGGGTGCGCCGACGCTTGAGAGCGCGGTCGCGTGTACGGCGATCGCCCAGGAGGAAGCGGGACACGCGCGCGGTCTGTACTCGCTGCTTGAGGGTTTCCCACGCGACGTCGCGCCGGTGCCGCTCGAGCGCGAAACCGACCGCGAGCGCAAGTACGCGCTCTCCTACCTGCTCGACCCGACGACCTCGTTCATCCGCGGCGTCGCGGCGCTGACGCTGGCCGATCGCGCGTGCACCGTCTTGGTCGAGGCTGCCGCGGACTCGAGCCACGACGGCTTGAAGAAGCGGGCGACGCGCATCCTCGCCGACGAGCGCTTCCACCAGCGCTACGCCGATGGGCGGGTGCGGGAGCTGGCCGAGTCGCCGGCGCTCGAGCGCGAGCTCGTCGCGCTGCTGCCGGAGACGCTGTGCTGGTTCGGCCCAGCCGGCGAGCCCGGTCTCGAGCTGCTCGTCGACGCAGGGATCGTCGCGCGGCGCAACGACGAGCTGCGCGACACATTCCTGGCGAAGCTGGTAGCCGTGACCGCGCCGGTCGGAATCGAGCTTCCCGTCGGCCGCGACAATGGAACCTGGAACTACCCGGAGCTGCCGTGGAGTCAGTGGAACAGTCTGGAGCGCCGGCTTACGGCGACTCCGGCGACGATGAGAGCCTGAGGTGCGTGTGGTGCGGGTCGGCGAACGTCGAGCGGCTCGGCGAGTTCGGGCCGGGGCTGCTGACCGAGCAGTGGATGTGCCTCGACTGCCACAGTCCGTTCGAATGGATTCGCAAGCGGTAGCCGCTCACCTCGAAGGCGGCGTGTTGACGCTTCGGCTCGACCGCCCGGAGGCGCGCAACGCCCTGACCGACGAGATGGTCGCCAGGCTGCGCGACGAGCTCGAGCGACGCAGGCCCGACTTCCGGGGCCGCTGATGCCGATCTATGCATTCGCCGGCAACGAGCCCCACGTCGCGGACGATGCCTTCGTCGCGCCGACCGCGACGTTGATCGGCGCCGTCGAGCTGGGGTCGGAAGCGAGCGTGTGGTTCGGCGCCGTTCTGCGTGCCGACTTCGACCGCATCACGATCGGCGCCGGCTCGTGCGTTCAGGACAACGCCGTCATCCACACGGCGGAAGGAGTCCCGACGATCGTCGGCACGAACGTGACGATTGGACATGCTGCGATGCTCGAGGGCTGCGTCGTCGAGGACGGGGCGCTCGTCGCGATGGGCGCGATCGTCCTCCAGCGCGCGCGCGTCCGCCGCGGCGCGCTCGTCGCCGCCGGTAGCGTCGTGCGCGAGGGACAGGAGATCCCCCCGGGCGGCCTCGCCGCGGGCGTGCCCGCAGTCGTCAAGAAGAGCGTCGACGGTTCGTCGCGCCGGTGGGTCGAAACCGCGGCGGCGGAATACCGGGAGCTGCGGCGCCGCTACTTGGAGGAGTTGACCGTGAGAGAGGAGACCCGATGGTGAAGATGCTGATCGCCGGCGAGCAGACCGACGCGACTGCGACCGACGAGCTCGAGGTCATCGACCCGGCGACCGAGGAGACCTACGAAACCGTCCCCGCGGGGAGTGTCGACGCAGTCGACCTCGCCGTGCACGCGGCGGCGGACGCGTTTCCGGAGTGGTCGAAGACGGATGCCGAGAAACGCGCAGAGATCATCCGCAAGGCGCTCGAACTCGTCGCCGGTGAGAAAGAGGAGATCGTCGACACACTGACGCATGAGCAAGGAAAGCCGACGATCGAGGCGGCCGGCGAGCTGCAGCACTTCCTGCACGGGATGCAGTACTACGTCGATCTGGCGACCAAGGTGCGCGGCGCGTACCAGGAGCTGCCGTCGACGCTCGGGCGCTCGTACGGGCTCGTGCTCAAGCGACCGGTCGGCCCGGTCGCCGCGATCGTCCCGTACAACTACCCCCTGACGCTGATGGGCACGAAGATCGGCCCGGCCCTTGCCGCGGGAAATACGGTCGTCGTCAAGCCGGCTTCCTCGACGCCGCTCGCGACATTGAAGGTGGCGGAGCTGTTCCACGAGGCCGGGTTGCCGGCGGGCGTGCTGAACGTCGTCACCGGCCGCGGCTCCGCGATCGGGGACGCGCTCGTCACGCACGCGCTGATCCGCCGCGTCGCCTTCACCGGTGAGACGGGGACGGGCAAGCACATCGCGGCACTCGCGGCGCCCGCGTTCAAACGAATCTCGCTCGAGCTCGGCGGATCCGACCCGATGATCGTCTGCCCCGACGCGGACGTGCGCGCCGCGGTCAAGGGTGCGGTGATAGGGCGGTTTTGGAACGCCGGGCAGTCGTGCCTCGCTGTGAAGCGGCTGTACGTGTTCGACGAGATCTACGACGACTTCGTGAGCGGTCTGTCGTCCGAGCTCGAGCGCTACGAGTGCGGCACGGGCTGGACGAAGCCGGAGAAGCCGAAGCTCCGCATCGGCCCGGTGCACACGAAGGCGGGCCGCGAAGAGCTCGTCGAACAACTCGACGACGCGGTTTCGCGCGGGGCGAACGTCGTCGTCGGCGGCGGACCGCCTTCAGAGCCAGGGAGCGGGTACTTCTTCCAGCCGACGCTCGTGGAAGGTGCTCCGCACGACTCGCGGCTCCTGCAGGAGGAGGTCTTCGGACCGATCCTGCCCGTCTTCCGCGTGCAGGACATCGACGAGGCCATCCGCCTCGCGAACGAGACGCGCTACGGGCTCGGTTCATCCATCTGGACGTACGACGCGCGCTACATCGACAAGGCGGCGCAGGAGATCGAAGCCGGCATGACGTGGGTGAACCAGATCCACTACGGCTACGACGAGCTGCCGTTCGGCGGAGTAAAGGAGAGCGGGGTCGGAAAGGAGCATGGACCGGAGGCGATGATGGACTACTACTTCGAGACGAAGTCCGTGGTCGTGGGAGGGCTGAGCTGATGGCGGTCAGCCTCTCGGCAGACAGCGGCATCGGGACGATCACGCTCGACAAGCCGCCGGCGAACTCGTACGACCTGGAGTACGTCCAGGAGCTCGGTGAAGCCGTGCACGCTGCGGCGGCGGACGACGACGTCAAGGTCGTGATCCTCCGAAGCGCGTCGGACAAGTTCTTCTCTGCGGGTGCTGACATCAAAGCGTTCCAGGCCGGCCCGCACGAGCGGAACATGGAGATGATCGAGGCGTCGCACGAGACGCTCTCGTCGATCGCACTGATCCCGAAGGTCTTCATCGCCGAGATCAACGGGCACGCGCTCGGCGGCGGCCTCGAGATCCCGCTCGCGTGCGACCTCCGCTTCGCGGCCGAGGGTGATTACCGCTTGGGAACGCCGGAGGCGACGCTGGGATTGCTGCCGGGAAACGGCGGCACGCAGCGGTTGCCGAGGCTCATCGGCAAAGGCCGCGCACTCGACCTGATGATCACAGGCCGCACGCTGTCTCCGGCGGAGGCCCACGAACTCGGCATCGTCGACGCACTCTTCCCGGCCCAGGAGCTGCACGAGCAGACGCTGGCGTACGCGCAGAAGTTGGCGGCAGGTGCGACGAAGGCGATCGGCAACATCAAGCTCGCCGTCAACGAGGGGATCGACGGCGGCCTCGACCGCGGCCTCGCGCGGGAGCGCGAGCTCGTCGAGGAGTTATTCCTGAGCGCCGACGGACGCGAGGGCGTCTCGGCGTTCGCCGAGAAACGTCAGCCCGTCTTCACGGGGTCGTGATGGCGACGGCGCTCGACACAGCCGTCACCGTCATCCGCGACCCAGCTTCCGGAGAAGAGGTCGGCCGCGTTCCGCAGGCAGGGCCGGCCAAAGCCGCCGAGGCCATCTCTCGCGCCTGGGACGCGTTCCCGGCGTGGTGGGAGACTCCCGCCGCGAAGCGCGGCGAGATCGTGCGCGCCGGCGCAGAGGCGGTGCTCGCACAACGCGACGACCTCGCACTCCAGCTGACGCTCGAGCAAGGGAAGCCGCTACGCGAGGCACGGCTCGAGCTGACGCGCTTCGTCCACACGATCGAGCACTACGCAGGCCTGGCGAAGAGCCTGCGCGGTGCGTACGTGCCGAACCTCGATGTGAAGGCGCACGGCCTCGTGGTGAAGCGGCCGCTGGGCATCGTGGTTGCGATCGTGCCGTGGAACTTCCCGACGACGCTGCTGGGGAACAAGCTCGGCCCGGCGCTCGTCTGCGGCAATGCCGTCGTCGCGAAACCCGCGGAGACGACTCCGCTGACGACGCTCCGCATTGCGGACATCATGCGCGAGGCCGGGCTTCCCGAGGGCGTCTTCCAAGTCGTCACCGGCAAGGGCTCCGTGCTGGGGGAGGCGCTCGTCACGGATCCGCGCGTCGCCAAGGTCGGGTTCACCGGGTCGACGGAAGTAGGCAAGCGCGTCGGCGAGCTCGCGGCACGAGGCGTGAAGCGCGTGACACTCGAGCTCGGTGGGTCCGACCCGATGATCGTGCTGGACGACGCCGACGTCGACGGCGCGGTCAGCGCAGCGAGCGTCGGCCGCTTCTTCAACTGCGGCCAGGCGTGTCTCGCCGTGAAGAGGCTGTACCTCCACGAGCGCATCGCCGACGAGTTCGTGGAGAAGCTCCAGGCGAAGGTCGCGAAGCTGAGGCTTGGCCCCGGGATGGCGGAGGGAACGATGGTCGGCCCGTTGCACTCGGAGTCGCAGCGGGCTGCGCTCGAGGAGCAGGTGACGGACACGCTCGAGCACGGCGGCGAGCTGCTCACGGGCGGCCGGCGTCCTGACGGCGACGGCTTCGCCAACGGCTGGTTCTACGAGCCGACGCTGATTCTCGAGCCGCCGCACGACTCCAAAGTCGCCATCGAGGAGGTGTTCGGCCCCGCGCTGCCGGTCTGGAAGGTGCGCGGCCTCGACGATGCGATCGAGCGTGCCAACAGCTCGCAGTTCGGGCTCGGCTCGTCCATCTGGACACGCGATCTCACCGCCGCGACGATCGCCGCGGAGCGAATCGAGGCCGGCTACACCTGGATCAACTCAGGTCAGATCATCTATGACGAGCTGCCGTTCGGCGGCTTCGGCGAATCGGGCATGGGTAAGGAGCACGGCACCGAGGCGCTGGACTACTACCAGGAGTCAAAGGCGGTCGTCGTCAAGCAAAGTCGTCGCTAGTGCCGCCCCTGTACTTCGAGGACGTCGAGGTCGGCTTCCGTTTCGAGACCCCGTCCCGGACCGTCACCGAGACCGACCTCGTCAACTTCGCCGGCGTCTCGGGCGACTTCAATCCGCTCCACACCGACGAGCAGTTCGCCGCCAAGACGATCTACGGCGGGAGGATCGCGCACGGGGCGCTCGTGCTTGCGCTCGCGACCGGCCTGCGGCAGCGAGTAGGGCTATTCGACGGGACGTTGATGGGCCTGCTCGAGATTCGAACATGGCGCTTCCACGCGCCGGTCCGCATCGGCGACACCATCCGCGTCGTGAACGAGATCCTCGAGTTGCGCGAGACGTCGAAACCCGACCGCGGCGTCATGCTGCAGCGTGTCGAGGTCTCGAATCAGGACAGCGAAGTGGTTGCCGCCGGCGAGTTCGTCATGCTTTTGCGGCGGCGCGCGGATCGATGAGCAGGGGTGCGAAGAACGCCGCCAGCTCGGCATGGGCGTCGAGCGGGAGCACGTGGGCGACGTATTGGTCAGGCCGGACGACGATGAGCGCGCCGTGGTCGCGTGCGACGCGACGCAAGTCGAAGATGTCGTCGCCTCTCGAGTCCGGGGTAAACGCTTTTTCGTAGTCGACGAGGCCGTAACGGCCTTTGCGCGGCAGCAGCAGGGACGGCAGGTCCGCGAGGGCGAGGTCGCGATGGTGCTGCTGGAACACGGCGCGTACGTCGAACACGCGGTCGATGTCGGCGCCGGCCGGGGTGTACCGCCGTATCGGCGAATCGGGCGACTGCTCGAGGTGCTCGCACAGTGCCCGCAGCCGTGACGCTGGGTCTCCGGGTCCGGCCGTGTCGGCGAACGCGTAGAGCCGCCAGCGGCCGTCGGCGCGGGCGGCGTGGCCGAGCTGAACCGGCTTGGCGTCGGCGAGCCGGATCACCGAAGCCGAGTGGAACCGCATTCCGATCGTGAACCCATCGGCGAGGTGCTGGTGGGTCGGCGCGCCGACCAGCGACGAGGTCGCGTAGCGGGTCGCAACGCCGGCGGTGTACCGGCCCGAACGGACGAAGGCCTTCTGCACTTCGGCGGGGTCGACGCCGCCGGCGTCGGGGGGCGGCGAGGCCAGGATCGCCGACCATTCCTTGTCGAAGTCGATCAGCTCTTGGGCAATCGCCTGGCGTTCGGCGGAATACGTGTGCAGCAGCGACTCGGGGCTGCGGCCCTCCAACACGGCGGCGAGCTTCCAGCCGAGGTTGAACGCATCCTGCATTGAGACGTTCATGCCCTGACCGGCCTTCGCGCTGTGCGTGTGGCACGCGTCCCCGGCGATGAAGACGCGCGGAGTGCGGGCGCCGACGAGTTCGGCCGGCACGTCGTCGAACTTGTCGGTGAGCCGCTGGCCGACCTCGTAGACCGAAAACCAGACGAGCTCCTTTACGTCGAGTGTGTATGGGTGCAGGACGCGGCGGGCGATCGCGATGACCTGCTCCGGCTGCATGGCGCGCACTGCGGCCCGATCGTCGACGTCGACCTGGCCTAGGTCGACGTACAGACGCACGAGGTAGCCGCCCTCGCGCGGGATGAGGAGGACGTTGCCACCGCTCGACTTGATCGCCGTCTTGAGACGGATGTCGGGGAAGTCCGTGGCGGCGAGGATGTCCATCACGCCCCAGGCATGGTTGGCGGTGTCGCCGCGAAGCTCGCGCCCGATCGATTCCCGGACGACGCTGCGAGCGCCGTCGCAGCCGACGACGTACTTGGCGCGCACGGTCACCTCGGCATCCGCGCGGGCGGTATCCGTGCGGCGCAATCTGACGGTGACCGGGCGGTCGCCCGAATCGCCGGCCGCGACGTCGACGACCTCGAGGCCGTAATTGGCTTCGAGCCGGCTCGGCGAGCGGCGCATCGAGCGGAGGAGGTAGTCGTGGATGCGCGCCTGGTTGAGGATCACATGCGGGAACTCGGACAGGCCGTCTTCCACGTCCTGCACCCGCCCGGTGCGCACGATGCGCGACGGGTCGTCCGAGTCGGGTCGCCAGAACACCGTCTCGTTCACCCAGTAGGCCTCGGCGATGAGCTCCTCGCTGAGGCCGAACGCCTCGAACATCTCCACCGTGCGACAGGCGACACCGTCGGCCTGACCGAGCTCGAGCGGACCGGCCTTGCGCTCGACGATGCGCGTCGTGATCGCCGGAAACTCGGCAAGCTGGGCGGCAAGTACCAGTCCTGCCGGGCCGCATCCGACGACCAGCACGTCGACCTCGGGCGGCAAGGCGACCCGCTGTGCAGCTGCGAAGGGATCAGCCGGCCGGATGCGCGGGTCGCCAGCCCGGAATCCGTCCACGTGGAATTGCATCGTCAGTCCGGTCGCGGCGGCGACGCCTGTGCGGCGACGGATTGCGTGCCTGCAAGCTCGCCGAGTCGGTAGACGCTCCGGGCGTTCTCGGCCAGGATCCGTGCCAGGACGTCGTCGGCAAAGCCGAGCTCGGCGACCGCCTCCGCGTTGGCCTTGATGCCGGGGACGCCCGGCCAGTCGGTGCCGAAGATGAACTTGCGGCCCAGGCGTTCGAGGTCGTGGCGCGCGTAGTACACGGGGATCTTCTTCGGCGGCAGCCCCGAGAGCTCGATCCAGACCCGCTCGCGCATCAACGTCAAGAATGCGGCCGCGTCGTACCACCAGCCGCGGCCGCCGTGGGCGAGCACGATCGTCAGTTCGGGGAAGTCCTTAGCGACGTCCTCCGAGTAGATGGGGTCCGCGAAGCGGTTCGCGGCCCCCTCGAAGTTGCTCGTCCCGCAGTGGACGATCACCGGGACGCCGCGCTCCTGGCAGACGGCGTATGCGGGATAGAGCTCCCGCGCGTTTGCCGGGAACGCGCCGTGCACCGGGTGGATCTTCAACGCGACGGCGCCGAGGTCGAGCTGCCGCTCGACCTCCGCAGCGATCGGATGGTGCAGGTGCGGATTGACGTTCGCGGCGACGCGGATGCGCGCGGGGTCGTGACGCGCGACCTCGAGGATGTCCTCGATCGGCTGGATGCCGGTCACGCGCGGGCTGTACTCCGCGAGCAGAATCGCGCATTCGACGCCTTCGCTTTCCAGGTAGTCGGAGAAGCGCGACGCAACGGGCGAACCTTCATCGTCGTAGAGGTCGGCCGGGTCGCCGTCGACGCGCCGCGCCATGGTCCAGCGCGACCAGCCCATCTTGAGCGTCGGGATCCGTGCGAGGTGGATGTGCGCGTCGACGAGCGCGCGGCCGTCGAGCATCAGCCCCGGAGCTGGTAGCGGAGGATCTTCCCGGTGAGTGTCTTCGGGAGGCTGTCCACGAACTCGATCATCTGCGGCACTTGATAACGGTGCAGTCGCTGGCTGCAGAAGGCGCGCAGCTCCTCGGCGAGCTCAGCAGCAGGTCGAGTAGCAGATTCGCACACGACGAACGCCTTCGCCTTCGTGAGCCCGTCGACCCGAACGCCGACGACCGCCGCCTCGAGGATCGTGGGATGCTCGATCAGGCGCGCCTCGACGTCGGTGGGCGAGACCCAGAGGCCGCTGACCTTGAACATGTCGTCGGCGCGGCCCTCGTACCAATACGTTCCGCTCGCGTCGCGGCGATAGCGGTCGCGTGTGTAGAACCACCCGTCGCGGATGCAGTCCGCAGTCTTCCCCGGCTGGTTCCAGTACTCGGCGTACATGCTTTCGCCGCGCACGTAGAGGTCGCCGGTCGTCTCGCCGGCAAGCTCCTCGCCTGCCTCGTCGCACACCTTGAGCTCGTAGCCGGGAACGGGGGTGCCGCTCGACCCGGGGACCACTTTCCCCGAACGGTTCGAGCAGTAGATGTGCAGCATCTCGGTCGAGCCGATGCCGTCGAGGATTTCAAGGCCGTAGCGGGCGTGCCACCGGTTCCAGACGTCGGCAGGCAGCGGCTCCGCGGCCGATACACATGCGCGCACCGACGACCAGTCCTGGTCGGCCGCGTCGGCGTGGAGCATCGCGTTGTACAGCGTCGGGACGGAGAAAACGAGCGTGGGCCGGTGCTCGGCGACCGTCGCGAAGACCGCCTCGGGCGTCGGCCGCCCGGGTAGCAGCACCGTTGTCGCCCCGGCCCAGTAGGGGAAGGAGAGGTTGTTGCCGAGCCCGTAGGCGTGGAACAGCTTCGTCGTGGAGAACGTGACGTCGTCCTCGCGAATGTCGAGCACGTACCGCG
Organism: Actinomycetota bacterium; assembly: GCA_046727655.1. Taxonomy (GTDB): domain Bacteria; phylum Actinomycetota; class Thermoleophilia; order Gaiellales; family Gaiellaceae; genus 3-1-20CM-4-69-9. The sequence goes on along the minus strand of JBKPDB010000081.1, from coordinate 2,126 downwards.
CGTAGGTCTCGCACGTGACGAGTACGTCGCGCTGTCGGTGCACGACTCCCTTCGGACGTCCCGTCGAGCCCGAGCTGTACAGCCAGAACGCCGTGTCGTCGGCGCGCGTCGGCGCCGGGGGCAGGTCGTCCTCCATCCGTCTGAGCTGGTCCACCAGTATGACGCGAGAGGCCTCGACCCTTTGTGCGCAAGCGTCGTCGGCGACGACGAGAGCCGCTCCGCTGTCCGTCACGAAGTGGGCGTACTCCTCAGCGGAATAGAGGGGATTAACGGGCACGGGGACGGCGCCGATGCGGATCGCGCCGAGGAAGACTGCTGGGAAGTCGATGCAGTCGTCCATCACCAGCAGAACGCGTTCGCCGGCCTGGACGCGGAGGTCGCGGAGAGCCGCGCCGGCGCCACAGACTCGCCCGTAGAGCTCACGGTAGGTCACCCGTTCGGCGCCGCAGGCGATCGCCAGCTTCTCGGCGCGGCCCGCGGCCAGGGTGGCGTCGAGGAGGGTGCTCGCGTTGTACACGCCGGCGGCCGTCGTCGACGTCACCACCGTCTTAGACTAACCGCTTGGTCAGTCAAGCTCAACCGCCTCCTCCGACTGACTGACCGTCCAGTCGGCGTTCGTCCGGTGGCCTCAGGCGCCACGGCCGTCCAAACGCCCGCCGCGTCCTGCGGAAGCCTCACGAGCTTGACGCTCGCGAACACTGTCATCGACAGCGCTGTCGACACACCGGCGGGGACGGCGGTCGTCAGAACCTGTCGTGTGCACGCGACGGAGACGACGCCCGGCGCGGATGATCACATCGGGATCGACGTCTGGATGCCCGTCAGTGGCTGGAACGGCCGCTTCGAGGGCGTCGGCGGCGGCGGCTACAGCACCGGCAGTCCCAACTCGCTGCCGGGTCCTGTGAACTCCGGCTTCTCGGCAGGAGTGACCGACGGAGGTCACAGCGGCATTTCGTCGTTTACAGGGTCGTTCGCCCTCGACAGCAGCGGACGGCTCAACTGGACGCTGATCGAAGACTTCGCGCATCGCGCACTGCACGACCTCGCGGTAGTCGGCCGACGCACAGCGGTACCCGACCGACTACGACGGCATCCTGTCGGCTGCGCCGGCCATCAACTGGCAGAAGTTCATTCCGGCCGAGCTCTGGCCCGAGCTCGTCATGTTGAGGTCCGGTGACGTCCTGCCCCAGTGCAAGTTGGCCGCCTTCCAGAACGCAGCGATTCGCGGCATGTGACACGGTCGGAGACGGCGTTACCGACGGCGTCATCGGCGACCCACTCGCCTGCGACTTCGATCCCGCGTCGTTGGTGGGAACAAGCACGGCGTGCGGAACGATCACTGCGCAGGACGCAGCGGTGGTCGAGAAGATCGTGCAGGGACCGCGGACGACGACCGGAGATTTTCTCTGGTACGGGTTAACGTGGGGAACGTCGTTCAGCGGCCTCGCGAACAGCGTGCCGCCTCCGAACGGAACGACGCCGTCGCCGTTCATCATCCCGCTCGCGCACATGGGGACCTGGGTGCAACAGAATCCACCTGTCCAGCTCGGAGGCACGTGGGACTGGACGACGTTGACTTACGACCGGTACGACGAGTTGTTCCAGCAGTCGGTCGACCTGTTCTCGAACGTCATCGGCACCGACAACCCGGACCTCACCGCGTTCAAGGACGCGGGCGGCAAGCTGATCATCTGGCACGGCTTGGCCGACCAGTTGATCTTCCCGCAAGGATCGATCAACTACTACCAACGAGTCGAAGCGTTCAACGGCGGTAAAGGGAACACGAAGGACTTCGCACGGCTGTTCCTCGCACCGGGTGTCGCTCACTGCGCGGGTGGTCCAGGTCCGCAGCCGGACAATCCGCTCAACGCGCTAATGGCGTGGGTCGAGCAGCATCAGGCTCCGAAGGAGCTCACGGGGGTCATCCGCAACTCCAGCGGCGCTGTGATCGAGACACGGCCGATCTGCATGTATCCGTTCGTTGCGGCCTACAAGGGCAACGGCGATCCGGCAGACGAGTCGAGCTTCGTCTGCCGCCCGAGCAAGAACGACTAGGGTCCTCCTCAACGTCGTGGCGGCGGCGCGGGAACGCCCGCCGCCACGACGGCCCAGCGGCGGTAGCCCAC
>JBKPDB010000080.1:0-9951 GCA_046727655.1 Actinomycetota bacterium | reverse complement strand
GGAACGGTTCTGACGAGTGAGTGCTTCACGGTTACCGTGAAGTAACGGGTTCGCGTCAATCGGGTTCGTGGAGGGCGGCTGCCGGTTCGGTGGTCGCCCTCTCGCGTTAGGCCACATTCTCGCCGAGCGCTCCCGACGGCACCATCGCGCTCCTCGATGCACGCTCGGGAGACATTCCCGCGAAGCGCGCGGTACTAGAATCGACCGCGGGAGGGCCACCGCCCATCGGCCGTAAGAGCGCAGTGAGGGCGATTCTTTGGTTGCTTTGTGCGATCGCACTCGTTGGCTGCGGCGCGGGGCAGCGTGGCCCTTTCGCTTACGACGACAGCGCCCAACTGGACGTCCGCGTCAGTTCCTCGCACCTCGATGGGGGCGTGCGCATCAGCGAGCACGCGAACTGCGGGTGGGGAATCACCGGGACAGAAGAGCGCCTCTTCGTTGACACCGCGACGAATGTGTACAGGCACGGCGTCCTGACGACGCATGTACGAGAGCGCGGGCAGTGCCTTGAGGTGGCGCGTGAATTCCGGCCATTCGCCGCGCCGAGTTAGACGTTTGGGGCACTAGTGGGGCACGGCCGACGAGGCGGCCATGGGTCTCGCCGCCCCCGCAACGCTAGGAGCCATGCGGGATCGAGGCTCGATGCCCCCGGCGGGATTCGAACCCGCGCTACCACCTTGAAAGGGTGGTGACCTAGGCCGCTAGTCGACGGGGGCGGCGGAGCCAGAATAGCCGCGGCCTCGTTAGGGGTTGCCGACGCCGTCTTGCCCTGTAGCCGATCCGAACTGAGATCTCCGCAGCGGTCCGCCTCAGCGGACCGCTCAAGCGCTGGACGAGCTCTTCCATCGGGACCATCGAGCTGTGAACGGCGAGGTTGATCGCAGCCGCCACCTCGCCGGACTGCGACAACACGGGCGCCGCGATCGACCGCAGGCCGTACGCGAGCTCCTCGTTGTTGATCGCAAGCCCAGCTTCGCGCACGCGCGCGAGCTCGGCGACCAGCCGGCGACGCGCCGTCAGCGTGTTCGGCCCGCGCTGCCGCAGGTCGAGCTGCGCAAGCACCGCGTCGCGCTGCTCTCGCGGGAGGTACGCGAGGAGGATCTTGCCCATCGACGTGCAGTACGCCGGCAGTCGCGAGCCGACGTGGAGATTGAGGTCGATCGCACGCTGCCCGCGCCGCGAGCTTCGGCGGCGCTCGACGTAGACGATGTCCGTGCCGTCGAGGACGGCCATGTTGACGGTGTAGCCGACGTCGTCGCTGAGCTTCCGCAGGTGCGGCGCCGAGGTCGAGCACCCGCGGGCCCAGCCGGTACTTCTTCGTCGCGCCGTCCTGCTCCAGATAGCCGAGCGTTGCAAGAGTCGAGACGTAGCGGTGCGTCGTGCTCCGGCTCAGCCCCACCTCGCGGCCGAGCTCGCTGACGCCGAGGAGGGGACGCCCGGACCGGAAGGCCGACAGCACGGCGAGGCCCCGCTCGAGGGATTGCGAGTAGCCTGATGCTTCGCGCCCACCTCCCACAATCCCGCATAGTAGAACGGCGTCTTGAAACACGAACAGGTGCCGCTTAGTCTCGGCGCCGGGACGGAGAAAGGAGCTGCGATGAGCACGGAGACTGTGGCTGCCGAGACCGCTGTGCGCGACCTTCGCCAGTACATCGGCGGCGAATGGGTCGATGCAGCGGACGGCAAGACGTTCGACGACCTCGATCCCTTCACCGGGGACGTCGTGGCGCGGCCCGCCGCCGCCGGGCGGCCGGACGCGAGGCGGGCGATCGATGCAGCGGCCGAGGCCTTCCCGGAGTGGTCGCAGTCACCGCCGGCGGAGCGCCAGCGGATCTTCCTCAACGCCGCGCAGGTGCTCGAGGGACGGCATGACGAGATCGTTTCCTGGCTCGCACGCGAGACCGGCTCAACCTTTGGCTTCGCACTGTTCCAGATGGGCTTCGTCGCCGGGCTTCTGCGGCAGGCGGCTGCACTCGCGTACGCGCCGATCGGTGAGGTCATTCCCTCTGATGTCGGTGCGTTCTCGATGGGACTCCGACGCCCGGTCGGCGTCGTCGGAGCGATCGCGCCGTGGAACGCGGCACTGATCCTGTCGGCACGCTCCATTGCATCGCCGCTCGCCCTCGGGAACACGGTTGTCCTCAAGCCCTCGGAGCTGTCGCCGTTCTCCGGCGGTCTCCTCTGGGGCGAGATCTTCGGCGACGTCGGCCTTCCGGCCGGTGTGCTGAACATCGTCACGCATGCGCCCGGCGAAGCGGAAGCGATTGGGGACGAACTCGTCGAGAACCCGAATGTCCGAAGGATCAACTTCACCGGCTCGACCGCCGTCGGACGCAAGCTCGCGGAAGCGGCCGGCCGGAACCTGAAGCGAGTGGTGCTCGAGCTCGGCGGCTACAACCCGCTGATCGTGCTCGCGGACGGCGACCTCGAGTACGCAGTGAACGCGAGCGCGTTCAGCGCGTACCTCCATCAGGGACAGATCTGCATGTCCGCGCGGCGGATCATCGTGGAGCGGCCGATCGCGGACGAGTTCGTCCAGAGGCTGGCGGAGAAGACGGACGGCCTCAAGGCAGGCGATCCGAAGGAGCCGGACACGATCATCGGGCCCCTCATCAACAACGGCGCACTCGAGCTGGTCAAGAGTCGGGTCGACGAAGCGGTGTCGAAAGGCGCCAAGGTCCTTGCCGGTGGTGAGGCCGAAGGCTCCGTCTACCGCGCGACGCTCTTGGCCGATGTTCCGGAGGATTCCGACTTCGCGCGGAACGAGACGTTCGGGCCCGTCGCGGCGGTCGAGGTGGTCGACAGCGCCGACGAAGCCGTCGAGCGCGCGAACGCGACGTCCTATGGGCTCGCCTCCGGGATCATCACGAACGATCCCGACAAGGGCCTCGAGCTTGCGCAGCGGATCGAGGCGGGCATCGTCCACATCAACGACCAGCCAGTCGGCGACGAGCCGCAGATGCCCTTCGGCGGCGTGAAGGACAGCGGCTGGGGACGCTTCGGCGGTACCGCGGCGATCGAGGAGTTCACGGAGCTTCGCTGGATCACCGTCGGCAAGGCACACCCCTTCCCGTTCTGAGCATGGGACGGATCGTTCCGCTCGCAGACGCGGTCCATGACCTCGTCCACGACGGTGACACCGTCGCGCTCGAGGGCTTCACGCATCTCATTCCGCAGGCGGCCGGACACGAGCTGATCCGGCAGCAGCAGCGCGACCTGACGCTGGTGCGCATGACTCCCGACGTCATCTTCGACCAGCTGATCGGCATGGGTTGCGGTCGCAAGCTGGTGTTCTCGTGGGGCGGCAATCCCGGCGTCGGGTCTCTCCACCGCCTGCGCGACGCAGTCGAGGACGGCTGGCCTCGGCCGCTCGCGCTCGAGGAGCACTCGCATGCCGGTATGGCGGCCGCCTACGCCGCCGGCGCCGCGAACCTCCCGTTCGGCGTCCTCCGCGGCTATGACCGCGGTGATCTCCCCTCGCGCACGCGAGTGGCCTCCATCACCTGCCCGTTCACGGGCGAGAAGCTCGCCGCGGTTCCGGCTCATCGTCCCGACGTCGGTGTGATCCACGCGCAGCGTGCCGACCGGAAGGGCAACGTCCAGCTGTGGGGCATCCTCGGCGTACAGAAGGAGACCGTGCTCGCTTCGGCGCGGTCCATCGTCACCGTGGAGGAGATCGTGGACGAGCTCACGCCGCACCCGGGCGCGATCGTGTTGCCGCACTGGGTCGTCGGCGCCGTGTCCGAGGCACCGGGCGGTGCGCACCCGTCGTACGCGCATGGCTACTACGACCGCGACAACGCGTTCTACGTCGCCTGGGACGAGATCAGCCGTGACCGGGAGACATTCGCGGCGTGGATGAAGCGCCATGTGCTCCAAACTGCCGACGTGCTCGAGTACCGCGAGAGCCTCGAGCGTCCGGTCGTCCCGGCATGACGGCGTACGCGCCGGAGGAGATGATGGCCGTCGAGGCCGCTCGCCGGATCGACGACGGGGCCGTCTGCTTCGTCGGCATCGGCCTGCCGAGCACGGCTGCGAATCTCGCCCGCCGCACCCACGCGCCGAACTCTGTTCTGATCTACGAGAGCGGCACGATCGGCGCAAAGCCGGACGTGCTGCCGTTGTCGATCGGCGACGGCGAGCTCGCCGAGACGGCGGATGCTGTCGTCTCGGTTCCCGAGATGTTCGCGTACTGGCTACAGGGGGAGCGCATCGACGTCGGCTTCCTCGGCGCGGCGCAGATCGACCGCCGTGGGAACCTGAACAGCACGGTGATCGGCGACTACGAGCGGCCGAAGGTGCGGCTGCCCGGTGGCGGCGGTGCCCCCGAGATCGCGACGGGCGTCCGGGACGTCTTCGTGATGCTGAGGCACACGCCGCGGGCCTTCGTCGAACAGCTCGACTTCACCACGAGCGTGGGCGACAAGGTGCGCGTCGTCGTCACCGACCGCGGTGTCCTCGAGCCCCAGGAGGGAGAGCTGACCCTGACGGCGCTGCATCGCGGCGTCGAGCTCGACGAGGTCCGCGAGGCGACGTCGTGGAAGCTGCGCGTCGCGGACGGGCTTGTCGAGACGGCGGTCCCGACAGACGACGAGCTCGAGGCGTTGCGCTCGCTCAAGACGAAGGGCCAGGAGTGATGGCGGTCACCCGTGAGGAGACGCCGATCGTCCTGCCGGACGATCCGAGCTTCGGACCGGAGGTGCAGGTCGACTACCCGGGCTATCGCTCCACGAGGTGGCGCGCGCCGGACCGCCCGCTCGTGTCGCTGCCGGAGCAGCTACACGCGCTGGAGGGGCCCGTCTTCGGCGAGGATGCGATCCTGAAGAACGACGGCGACCTGACGCGCCAGCACGAGGCCGATCCCCTCGGCGAGCGGATCATCGTCCACGGCCGTGTGCTCGACGAGGACGCACGCCCGATCTCCAACGCGCTCGTCGAGGTGTGGCAGGCGAATGCCGCCGGTCGCTACCGGCACGACGTCGACCAGCATCCGGCGCCGCTCGACCCGAACTTCTCCGGCGCCGGACGTTGTCTCACCGATGGCGAGGGGCGGTACAGCTTCGTCACCGTCAAGCCCGGCGCCTATCCCTGGACGAACCACGACAACGCGTGGCGGCCGGCGCACATCCACTTCTCCATCTTCGGCCGCATGTTCACGCAGCGTCTCGTCACGCAGATGTACTTCCCCGGCGACCCCCTCTTCGAGCTCGATCCGATCTTCAACTCCGTGCGAGACCCGCGCTCCCGGGCGTTGCTCGTAGCCCAGTTCGAGCTCGCGGCGACGGAGCCGTTCTGGGCGCTGGCGTATCGCTGGGACATCGTGCTCGGGCGTGGAGCAGGCGCTACGCCGCGCGAGGGGCCGACGTGAGCTTGTCGCGGACGCCTTCGCAAACGGTCGGCCCGTTCTATTCGATCGGCCTCTGCCGGCGGCCCGACAATGAGCTCGTCACCGCCGGCACCGAGTTGCACGGCGCGCTTTACGACGGCGCCGGCGACCCGATCGGCGACGGCGTCATCGAGCTGTGGGATCCCGTCGCCCGTCGTTGGGGACGCAGCGGTACCGACGCCGAAGGGCGTTTCGCCTTCGTCGTGACGAAGCCGGACGCGCGTCAGGGTCAAGCCCCGCACCTGCACGCCTTCGTGTTCGCACGCGGCCTTCTGCGTCATCAGCTGACGCGCATCTACTTTCCGGACGAGCCGAACGAGGAGGATCCCGTCTTCGCCGCGCTGCCGGCCGACAGCCGCTCCTCACTGGTCGCGTTGGAGGAAGACGGCGCATTGCGATTCGATATCCACATGCAGGGCGAGCGCGCGACCGTCTTCTTCGCGCATTGACGACGTTCGCCCCGCTGTTCGTGCCGCAGCATCTGCGCGCCGCCGTGACGGACGGCGCCTGGCTCGACGCGATGCTCGACGCTGAGCGCGCGTTGGCGACGGCGCTTGCGCGGTTGGCAGTTATTCCAGAGGGCGGCGCCGCCGCCGTCGTTGCGAAGTGTGATCCGGATCTCTTCGACGTCGAGGACATCGCCGAAGAGGGACGCGCCGTGGCGAACCCGGCAGAGCCGCTCGTCCGAGCACTGCGTGAGCAGGTCGGCGAAGAGAGCTCGGAGTACGTGCATTACGGCGCGACCAGCCAGGACATCGTCGACACTGCCGCGATGCTCGTCGCGCGCCGCGCGGTCGAGGTGATCGTCGCGGAGCTCGGTGCCCTCGAGGGCGAGTGTGCTCGCCTCGCCGCGGAGCATCGGTCGACGCCGATGGCCGCGCGGACGCTCCTTCAACAGGCGGTTCCGACGACGTTCGGCTACAAGGCGGCCGCTTGGCTCGCGGCTGTGCACGACGCTCGCGGGCAACTCGAAGAGCTCGTGTTTCCCGCGCAGCTCGGCGGTGCAGCGGGGACCGTCGCAGCTTATGGTGAAGGCGGCACCGAGGTGATCGCCGCATTCGCGGCGGAGCTGCGCTTGGTCGAGCCGCTCGTCCCGTGGCACACGAACCGAGCGCCGATCGGACGGCTCGCGTCCACACTCGCCGCGACGGCGCGCGCTGCGGGAAAGATCGGGCTGGACGTCGTCCTGCTGGCACAGACCGAGGTGGCCGAGGTGGCCGAGGCCGAGCCCGGCGGGTCGTCATCGATGCCGCATAAGCGCAATCCCGTTCGAGCCGTACTGGCGCGGGCGTGCTCGCACGGTGCTCAGGGGTATCTCGCCGTGCTGATGGGCGGCGAGTACGAGCAGGAGCGTGCGGCGGGGGCGTGGCAAGCCGAGTGGGATGCCCTCTCGGGCGCACTCGCGCTTGCGGGCGGGGCCGTCGTCGCCGCGCGAGAGTGTCTTGCCGGACTGGAGGTCGATGTCGAGCGCATGCGCGCGAACATGACCGACGATCTGTTGTCTGACGGGGCTCCGAATCTCGGCTCTGCGGAATCGTTCGTCGACCGCGTGCTTGCGGCGCAGAGGGAGGCGGAGTGAAGCTGGGGTACCGAGTCGACGGACGTGACGGCGCGCCTTCGCTGGTGCTCTCGCCGTCGCTCGGCACGACACTCTCCCTTTGGGACGCGCAGCTCGACGATCTCACCAGGGACTTCCGCGTCATCCGCCATGACCACCCCGGGCATGGGATCTCGCCGGTCCCCACCGACGAGGTCACGGTCGCCGCGATCGCAGCGGGCGTCATCGGTGTCCTGGACGAGCTCGGCCTCGCGCAAGCGTCGTTCGCCGGGATCTCGCTCGGCGGGATGGTCGGCATGTGGCTCGGCGCAAACGCGCCGGAGCGGATCGACCGGCTCATCCTGGCAGCGACCGGCGCGTCGCTCGGCACGCCCGGAACATACGCCGAGCGCGCCGAACTGGTGCGCGCCGAGGGAACGGCGGCCGTTGTGGACGGGGCACGCGGGCGGTGGTTCACGCCGGTGTTCGCGGCGTCGGCCGAAGCGCAGCGCGTCCTCGACGACCTGCTCGACGTTCCGCCCGAGGGCTACGCGGCCTGCTGCGAAGCGGTGGGGGAGTTCGACTTCCACGCCGACCTGCACCGCGTCGCGGCGCCGACGCTCGTCGTCATCGGCGAGGGGGATCCGGTCACAACGCCCGATACGGTCGATGCGCTCCTGGAGGGCATTCCGGACGCACGCCTCGTCTCCGTCTCGGGTGCCGCGCATCTCGTCAACGTCGAGCAACCACGTGCCTTCACCGCGGCATTGCTCGCGCATCTCGAGGAAAGGACGCCTGCATGACGGACGACTCGTACGAGCGAGGGCTCCAGATCCGTCGCGAGGTGCTCGGCGACGAGCACGTCGACCGCGCGATCGAGCAGACGGTGGACGAGACGCGCGACTTCCAGGACTTCATCACCCGTTACGCCTGGGGCGAGATCTGGGCCCGCCCGGGTCTCGACCGCCGCGTGCGGAGCTGCATCACGCTCACCGCGCTCGTCGCGCAGGGTCGCTTCGACGAGCTCGAGCTCCACATCGCCGCTGCGCGGCGCAATGGCCTCACGGCTACAGAGATCTCCGAGGTCCTGTTGCAGACGGCGGTGTACTGCGGCGTGCCTGCGGCGAACAGTGCGTTCCGAGTGTTTCGTCGGGTTCTGGACAGCCGCGAGTCATGAGGACACAGGTCGGCATCGTCGGTGCCGGCCCCGCAGGGTTGACACTCGGGCGGTTGCTCGAGGTCGCGGGCATCGAGAGCGTGATCCTCGAGCAGCGAAGCCGCGAGTACTGCGAGCAACGGATCAGGGCGGGCGTGCTCGAGCAGGCGACGGCCGACCTGTTGCGCGAAGCAGGCGTGGGGGAGCGCCTCGATCGCGAGGGTTTCGTGCACGGCGGCATCTACCTCCAGTTCGACGGCGAGCGGCATCACATCCCGTTCGACGAGCTCACCGGTCGGTCGATCGTGATCTACGGGCAGACGGAGGTCGTCAAGGACCTCATCGCGGCGCGCGTGAACAGCGGAGTCCCGCTCTTCTTCGAGGCAGACGACGTCGCAGTCGTCGACATCGACGAACGACCGCGGATCACGTTCACGCATGCCGGCACCGCCGATGAGCTCGACTGCGATGTGATCGCCGGCTGCGACGGCTTCCACGGCGTCAGCCGCGAGGCGATTCCCGCCGGCGTCCTGCGAACGTTCGAACGCGAATATCCGTACGGCTGGCTCGGGATCCTCGCCGACGTCGCGCCGTCGATGGACGAGCTTGTGTACACGCACACGGACCGCGGCTTTGCGCTCCTGTCACTGCGCTCGCCGCACCTGTCGCGCTACTACCTGCAGGTGCGCCATGACGAGGACGTCGAGGAGTGGCCGGACGAGCGCATCTGGTCTGAGCTGCAGACGCGGACGCAGCTGCCGGGGTGGACGCTGGAGGAGGGACCGATCCTGGAGAAGCTCGTGACCGGGATGAGGAGCTTCGTCGCGGAGCCGATGCAGTACGGGCGACTCTTCCTTGCGGGCGACGCCGCGCACATCGTCCCGCCGACGGGTGCGAAAGGCTTGAACCTCGCCCTCGCAGACGTGGCCGTGCTGGCGGAAGCGTTGGTGGCGTGGTACGGCGGCGACCAGTCCGCGCTCGACTCGTACTCGGAGCGGTGTCTCCGCCGAGTCTGGCGCGCGGAGCACTTCGCGTGGTGGATGACGTCGATGCTCCACCTGTCCGATACGGGGGACGCGTTCGATCTAGAGCTCCAGCGCTCGCAGCTGCGTTACGTGACGAGCTCGAAACCGGCGGCGACGTCGTTGGCCGAGAACTACGTGGGGCTTCCGCTGTAGTCGCGGTACTCTGGTCTTTCAGGGCGGTTAGCTCAGCTGGGAGAGCGCCTGCCTTACAAGCAGGAGGGCGCGTGTTCGAGTCACGCACCGCCCACACGAAAAGGCCCTGGAAACAGGGCCTTTTTACGTTCTCGGGGCCGACCGGCGGAAGCGAAAAACCCCCGATGTGGTGAGTTGTGGTGAGTTGAGATCGGTTACGCTCGCCACCCGCAGCGGGAGGAAGGCGACTTACTTGGTCGGCTCGTAGAAGAAGTAGTCGGCCGTGTAAGGCACAAACGCCTTATTACCGACGTCTGTTAGCGAGCTACAGCCCGTCGACGGTGGGAGCCCTCCAGTGGTGTTCAGCCGCTGGACGAAGGTGGTCTGCGTCAGCTTGTCGCCACCGGTCGGTCCGTTCTGGTGTCCAACCGCATCGAGCAGGAGCCAGGCAATTGCTTTCTGGTCGACGGTGACCGCTCCATTGGGTTGGTGCACCTTGGCCCAGACCCTGCTCGTGTCCTTGAACTGCCACGTGGCGCGGATCATGCCATCGGCCACCACCTTTGAATCAGTATTAGGTTCATCCGGGTTGGGGCTGTTGTAGTGGGTGATGATTTGCACACCGTCGTCGCCGAACAGGGTGGCCTGCGGCGTGAAGAGTACGTAGGCGACGCCAGCGCCTGAGGGCTGGCAGACGTAGTTCTGGGTGCCGACA
>JBKPDB010000079.1:0-54171 GCA_046727655.1 Actinomycetota bacterium | reverse complement strand
GGCGAACGCCGCGCACTACGCGCGCATCGTGCGCGAGATGGCGACGCTCCGCGGCCTGATCGCGGCCGGCCAGCAAATCGCGCAGCTCGGCTGGGAGCGGCCCGGCGAGACGCAGATGCTCGTCGACCGCGCCGAGCAGGTGGTGTTCGAGCTTTCGCAGAGCCGTGTCTCGACGGAGTTCAGCCACATCGAGGACTTGCTCAAGGAGAGCTTCGAACGGATCACCGCCTTGTACGAGGCGGGCGCCGACGTCACCGGTGTGCCCTCTGGATTCCGCGATCTCGATCGGCTGACCTCCGGCTTTCAGCCGGGGAACCTGATCATCGTCGCGGCGAGGCCGAGCATGGGGAAGTCCGCGCTCGGCCTCTGCATCGCGGCCAACCTCGCGCTGCGATCGGAGACACCGGTCGCGCTCTTCACGCTCGAGATGTCAAAAGCGGAGGTGACGCAGCGGCTGCTCTGCAGCGAGGCGAAGGTCGAATCGCAGCGGCTACGCACGGGGAAGCTCGCGCAGGACGACTGGCCGAGGCTCGTGGCCGCCGGCGACAAGCTGATGAAGGCGCCGATCTACGTAGACGACACGGGCTCGATCACGATGATGGAGATCCGCTCGAAAGCGCGGCGGCTGAAGACGCGCGAGCCGAACCTGGGGCTGATCATCGTCGACTACCTCCAGCTGATGACGTCGGGCACGACGGCTGAGAACCGGGTGCAGGAGGTGTCGCAGATCTCGCGCTCGCTGAAGGTGCTCGCGCGCGATCTCGACGTCCCGATTTTGGCGATGTCGCAACTCTCGCGCGCCGTCGAGCAGCGCCACGACAAGCGGCCGATCCTGTCGGATCTCCGAGAAAGCGGGTGCCTCGCCGGAGAATCGCGCGTCTTTCTCCCGGACTACGGCATCTACCGCCCGATCCGCGAGCTCGTCGGGAGAAGCGGCTTCCGCGTGCTCGCACTGAACCCCGAGACCTGGCGCCTGGAAGCGCGGGTCGTGACGAATGCTTTTCCGACAGGCCGGAAGCCCGTCTACCGGCTGCGCACTCGGCTCGGCCGCACGATTCGCGCGACGGGCAATCACAAGTTCCTCTCGTTCAGCGGCTGGCGACGACTGGACGACCTAGGCCCGGGCGCTCGCATCGCTCTTCCGAACCGCACCGAGGGTCATGGCGAAGCGACGATGACCGAAGCGGAAGTTGCGTTGCTCGGCCATCTCATCGGTGATGGGTGCACGTTGCCGCGCCATGTCGTCCAGTACACGACGAAGGACCGCGATCTTGCGGAGCTCGTCGCATCGCTCGCATCGGAAGTGTTCGGCGGCGCAGTGAGACCGCGCATCAATGCCGAGCGCACATGGTTCCAGGTCTATCTGCCGACGGCGCGGCGGTTGACGCACGGTGTTCGGAACCCGGTTGCGAGGTGGCTCGACGACCTCGGCGTGTTCGGCTTGCGGTCGTGGGAAAAGCGCGTGCCGGAGAAGGTGTTTGCGCAGCCGCCTGAGCTGATCGCGACCTTCCTGCGGCATCTGTGGTCGACGGACGGCTGCCTCCATGCCAGTCGAGGCAACCACTACCCGGCGGTTCGCTACGACTCGAGCAGCGAGCAGCTTGCCCGCGACGTCCGGTCTCTCCTCTTGCGGCTCAGCATCAACCGGCGGACGTATCCGGGCGACGCACTTCCCCGTGAGGTGTGGCCGTCGATCGTCGTTCCGGCGATGAAGCGCGCAGGGGTAACGACCCGTGCGTTGCAGGAGCGAATCGGAACGCGCTGTTGCGGTTCAACCCTTTACAAAGTCGGCCTCGGACGCGAGCGCGCTCTCCGAGTCGCCGACGCCGTCGACTCCAACGAGCTCGCGCACCTAGCGCTGAGCGACGTCTACTGGGACGAAATCGTTTCTATCGACCCCGACGGAATCGATGACGTCTACGACTTGACCGTCGAGGGTCTACACAACTTCGTCGCCGACGACATCGTCGCCCATAACAGTATTGAGCAGGACAGCGACCTCGTCATGTTCGTTTACCGCGACGAGTACTACAACGAAGACACCGACCAGCAGGGGCTCGCGGAGGTCATCCTCGCCAAGCATCGAAACGGCCCGACTGGAACGGAGCGGCTCTCGTTCCTCAAGCGGTACGCGAAGTTCGCGGACCTGGCGGCGTAGTGGCTAGCTGGGCCGTCCTCCGCGAGCAGGTCGTCTGGATCTCTCCGCTCGCGACGGGCTTCACCATCGTCTGCGATCGCTGCGTCGAAGAGGGCGAAGACTTTCCGTCGGTGCAGGCAACGCTGCCGCTCGAACGTGCACGCGCGACGGTCGAGTGCCGGCGCGGGCACCAGCTCTGGGTCGAGCGCGACGGCCGCTAGTCTTCGGCCGACACGGTCCGCATCGGCACTCCTAATCGGTCCGCGGCATACGGAATGCTCGCGCCTTGGAGCACCACCGAGAACGCGACGACGACGAAGACGATCCCGTAGATGCGATTCGCATCCTCGACCTCGGCGAGCACCGCGAACGAGGCGAGGAGGATCGGGACCGCTCCCTTCAACCCGCTCCACATGATGAAGAGCCGCTCGCCGTTCGTGAGGCGCGCCGGCAGCAGCAGCGGCCCGGTTGCCAGCGGGCGGGCGACGAGGGCGAGCACCGCCGCGAGGACGAGGCCGTCAAGCCACCGGTGATTCTCCCCCAGTGCCGTCAGGTCGACGGTGAGACCGAGGGCGACGAAGACAACGATCTCGGCCAGGCTCGCGAGGGACGTGTTGAAGTGCTCGATCGCGCGCTTACGAGGAATGTCAGCGTCTCCGACGAGGATGCCCGCGATGTAGACGGCCAGGAACCCAGAGCCGTGCGCGACCGATGTCACTCCGTACAGGAGCCCGGCGAAGGCAAGCGACCGTAACGTTTCGAGCGCGGGGTCGGGGAGGCGCACTCGTCGCAGCGCGAGGAGAAAGACATACGCCCCGCCGGCTCCCAGCGCCAAGCCGACGCCGATCTCGAGGAAGAACTCCCCGACGGCATGCGCAACCGAGGTCGAGTCCGACTCAGCGAGGCTGACAGCGGCGAGCATCAGCGCGATTCCGACCGGGTCGTTCGTTCCGGCCTCGCCCTCGAGGATCGTCCCAGTGCGACCCCCGATCTCTTTTCGCCCGAAGACGGAGAACATCACGGCGGGATCCGTGGGTGCGAGCGCCGCACCGAGCAGGGCCGAGGTCTGCCACGAGAAGTCGAGCAGGTAGCGGGCAGCGAGCATCATCAGACCCGCCGTCAGGAACGTGCCGACGAGGCCGAGTGACACGATCGGGCCGGCGGACTCGCGAAAGCGGGACCAGCCGACGCGCATCCCTCCGTCGAACAGAATGATGATCAGCGCGACGACAGCGATGCGCTCGACGTCCCGAATCGAAAGCGCGTCGCCGAGCCGCGGCCAGACGTCCGAGGCGAGCGCAGCCGCAAGCAGAAAGAAAGCCGCGGTCGGAACGCGCAGCCGCTCGCTCAGCTTGTTCGAGAACAGCGCGAGCGTCAGCGCGCCGGCGACGACGAGGACGATCGCGCCGAAGTCGGTGACCTCGTCCACCGCGTGACCCTAGCCGCTTCCTCTGGCAGACTCCTTCGACGTGCCCGCGACCGTGATCGTCGGCGCGCAGTGGGGTGACGAGGGCAAGGGGAAGATCGTCGACCTGCTGGCGCAGGACTCGGATCTCGTGTGCCGCTATCAGGGCGGCCCGAACGCGGGGCACACGATCATCGTCGACGGCGAGACGTTCAAGATCCGCCAGATCCCGAGCGGCGTGCTGCGGGGGAAGACGTGTGTGATCGGGGCGGGTTGCGTGGTCGATCCCGAGGTGCTGCTCGTGGAGGTCGACGAGCTCGAGTCACGCGGGATGTCCACCCACGACGTGCACGTCTCGGGCGAGGCGCATCTCATCATGCCGTGGCATGTGGCGATCGACCGCGCGAGCGAGCGGCGGCTCGGAAAGCTGCAGATCGGAACGACGAAGCGCGGCATTGGACCGTGCTACGCGGACAAGGCCGCGCGGCTCGGTATCCGCGTCCAAGACCTGCTCGACCCGAAGATCCTGCGCCAGAAGATCGAGGTTGCCCTGGCGGAGAAGAACGTCTGGCTCGAGCGCGTCTACGGTGTGCCGCCGCTCGAGCTCGAAGCGCTCGCGGCCCAGCTCGAGAGGTTCGCACAGCGGCTGCGCCCATACGTCTCCGACACATCGCTGCTGGTCGATCGCGCACTTCGCGACGGACGGAGCGTGCTGCTCGAGGGCGCGCAGGGAACGCTCCTCGACCTCGATCACGGCACGTATCCCTTCGTGACCTCGTCGAACACGGTCGCAGCGAACGCGGCGACGGGAATTGGGATCGGCCCGAATCGGATCGACCGCGTCGTCGGCGTGGCGAAGGCGTATCTGACGCGCGTCGGTGAGGGGCCGTTCCCGACGGAGATCGAGGGACCGGATCAGGAACGGGTGAGGCAACTCGGCGCCGAGTTCGGGACCGTGACGGGCCGCGAGCGCCGCTGCGGCTGGCTCGATCTGGTCGCGTTACGCTACGCCGTCCGCGTGAACGGGATCACGTCACTCGCGCTCACGAAGCTCGACGTGCTCTCACACTTCGAGGAGCTCCCGGTCTGCGTCGCCTACCGCCTGCGGGACGGCACGGAGACACACGACTTTCCTGCACACCAAAGCGACTTTCACCACTGCCGGCCGATTTACGAGTCACTCGCCGGGTGGAACGTGCCTCTGACGAACGGGCTCCCCGGCGCAGCCCGGGCGTACGTGGAGTTCGTTGAGGAAGCGCTCGGCGTCGAGATCTCCCTCGTCGGGACCGGCGCGGAGCGCGAGCGTGTCGTCGCGCTGCGCTAGAGGCGGAGCTCGTACAGCAGCCGCTGCTGTCCCTGGCGCGGGGCGAAGCCCGGGACGCGTACGAAGCCCTGTGCCTCGTAGAGGTGCCTAGCCGTTTCCATCCGCTGGCTGGTGTCCAGTCTTACGACTTGGGCACCGGATTCGCGCGCATAGTCGAGCGCGGTGGCAAGCAGACGCTTTCCGAGGCCATACCCGCGGGCGTCCGGCCGCAGGTACATCCGCTTGAGCTCGAGGGCGGAATCCCCGAGGTCGCGCAACGCAACCGACCCGACGACCTTCCCGCGATCCAACGCCACCCAGAGCGCGGCGTAGAAGGCGCCGGGGTCGTCGAGATCCGGGTCGATCGCAGGATCGGGCTCGAACCCGAATTCGCGCAGCGTGTCCCTGACGAGCTGGGTGTACCCACCAAGATGCGCCGGCTCGAAAGGGACGATGCGGATCTCGCCGTGTGTCGCGTCGAACGGATCGTCGGCAAACCGCACGTTGCTGGAACCTAGCGAAGCCGAGTTCCGCGATTCCAGTGCGCTCCCCCTCCCAGGGTGGGGAGAAACCCGCCACCCTCGGGATCGACGATACCCGCCGACGACGCACCTGTTCGCGCCAAATGCGCGCCGATAAGGGCCGCTGGGAAGTCCGGGACGCGTACGTCAGCGTCGCGGCAAACGCGCTTGTTACGGGGCGCCGCGTTCTTCGATCAGATACTCGAAGATCGACCGATAGCCGTTGACTGCGGCGGCGATGTCGCCCGGGTCGATGTCGTCTTCGTCGGCATCGACGCGACGGGTCGTCTCGCGCGCCGCTAGGAACTCCTGCACCACGTCGCGGTCGTCACCTTCGCTGACCACCGGATCGTCGATCGCGAACCCTCGCGCCTCGAGCATCTCCTCGATCAGTCGATCTACCTCGGGCAATGCGTCCGCAGGCGACGACTCGAGGTCGTCCTCGAACTGCCCCCACTGACTCTCCCACTCGTGCTTGTCGAGTCCAGGCTCGAACATTGTCACCCTCCTTGGCGCTCCGACCGGCTTTCGAACCCGTCGAGTCTGCCCGATACAGTCAGCGTGTGAAGGTGCTCCTGGTCGGATCGGGCGGACGAGAGCACGCGCTCGCCTGGAAACTGAGCCAGGCCCCGGACCTCGAGGAGCTCCACGCCGCGCCGGGCAATCCGGGCATCGCCCAGCTCGGACGCTGCCATCCAGTCCGTGCGGAGGACGGCGAAGGACTGCTGAATCTCGCCCGATCGCTCGACGCGGACCTTGTCGTCGTGGGGCCGGAGGCGCCGCTCGTCGCCGGCGTCGCCGACGAGCTTCGCCACGCAGGTGTTCCCGTCCTCGGCCCCGGAGCAGAAGCGGCGCGCATCGAAGGATCGAAGGCATTCGCCAAAGACGTCATGCGCGAAGCGGGCGTGCCGACCGCAGGAACGCTTTCAGTTGCACGGCCGCCGTGCGTCGTCAAGGCCGACGCCCTCGCGGCGGGGAAGGGCGTCTTCGTCTGCCGGACCGAGGAAGAGCTCGACAGGGCCCTCAGAGCAGTGACGGCGTTCGGCGAGAAGATCGTGATCGAGCAGCTGCTCGAGGGCGAAGAGGTGTCCGTCTTCGCTCTCTGCGATGGCGCCCAGGCCCTCGCGCTCCCCGTCGTACAGGACTTCAAGCGCGCCGAGGACGGCGACGTCGGTCCGAACACCGGCGGCATGGGCTCGTACTCGCCCGTACCGGGCTTCGACGGGGCCGAAGTCGAGGAGTTGGTCGATGCGATCCACCGGCCCGTGCTGGCGGAGCTCGCCGCGCGCGGGGCGCCTTTCACCGGAGTCCTCTTCGCCGGGCTGATGATCACCGAGGACGGACCGCGGGTGCTGGAGTTCAATTGCAGGCTCGGCGACCCCGAGACGCAGTCGCTGCTACCGCGAGTCGAGGGTGACCTGCTGGGTGCGTTTGCCGCAGCCGCCGCCGGCGATCTCTCCGGGGTCGACGTCCACGTCGCGGAGACGGCAGCGGTGACCGTAGTGATTGCCGCCGGTGGGTATCCGAGCGAGGGTGACGTCGGGACGACAATCTCGGGTCTCGAGGCGGCCGAGGCCACGGGAGCGATCGTCTTCCACGCCGGCACGGCGCTCAAGCACGACAGCGTCGTGACGAACGGCGGCAGGATCCTCAACGTGACGGGCACCGGCGAGTCCATCGCCGAGGCACGTGAACGGGCGTATGCCGCATGCGCTGCCATCTCGTTTCCCGGCGCCCGGTATCGCACCGACATCGCGGCGGCGGCGCCGCACCATGTCTAGCCCCGTGGTCGGCATCGTGGTCGGGTCCGAGTCCGACCGCGACCGCATGCAGCCGGCACTCGACGAGCTCGAGGCCCGGCAGATCCCGCACGAGTTCGAGGTTCGCTCGGCGCATCGCCAGCCGGACGCGGTTGCCGATTACGCCCGGAGCGCGCGCGACCGCGGGCTGCGCGTGCTCATCGCAGGCGCCGGCCTCGCTGCGGCCCTCCCGGGCGTGCTCGCGGCGCACACCGACTTACCCGTGATCGGCGTTCCGCTTCGCTCCTCGAAGAGCGTCTTGGACGGGCTCGACGCGCTCCTCTCGATCGTGCAGATGCCGCCCGGCGTGCCGGTCGCATGCGTCGGCGTCGACAACGCCAAGAACGCCGCCGTGCTCGCGGCCCGGATTCTCGGGCCGACCGCCTCTCTAGAATCGCCGTAGTGATCCCACGCTACTCCCGCCCGGCCATGGCCAGGATCTGGTCGGACGAGAGCAAGCTCGCGCGCTGGCTCGACGTCGAGCTGGCGGCGCTCGAGGGTTGGGCGGACGTGGGCGCGATCCCACGTGAGGACGTCGCCGAGATCACCGCGCGTGCAGTCCCCCCTTCGCCGGCCCGCGTCACGGAGATCGAGAGGCAAACCGACCACGACGTCGCCGCGTTCGTCGACGCCGTGGCGGAGCAGCTCGGGCCCGCGGGGCGTTGGCTCCACTACGGGCTGACCTCGTCAGATGTCGTCGACACCGCGCTCTCGCTACAGATTCAGGAGGCGGGCCGTCTGGTTCTCGAAGGCATCGAGCGCTCCCTCTCGGCCGCGGTCGCACGTGCCGACGAGCATCGCCACACCGTCTGCATCGGGCGTTCGCACGGCATTCATGCCGAGCCGATCACGTTTGGCTGGAAGCTCGCGGGCTGGGCGTTCGAGCTCGACCGCGGCCGCACGCGCATGCTGCGGGCGCTCGAGACGAACCGCGTCGGGCAGCTCTCCGGCACCGTCGGCACATACGCCCAGATCGAGCCCGACGTCGAGCGCCTTGCGTGTGAGCGCCTCGGGCTCGAGCCCGATCCCCTGTCCACACAGGTCATCGCCCGCGATCGCCACGCGGAGCTGCTCGGCGCGCTCGCGCTCGTCGCCACCTCGATCGAGCGTTTCGCGACAGAGATCCGCCACCTCGCGCGCACCGAGGTCCGGGAGGTCGAGGAACCCTTCCGGCGCGGGATGAAGGGGTCCTCGGCGATGCCGCACAAGCGGAACCCCAAGGTGGCGGAGCGTCTCTGTGGCCTGGCGCGCGTCGTGCGTGCGAATGCGTTGGTCGGACTCGAGAACGTCCCGCTCTGGCATGAACGCGACATCTCTCAATCCTCCGCGGAGCGAGTCGTCATCCCCGACTCCTTCCTCGCCCTCGACTACATGCTCGACCGATTCGTGTGGATCGTGAAGGGACTCGTCGTCCACCCCGACCGGATGCGCCGCAACCTCGACGCAAGTCACGGCCTCGCCTTCAGCCACCGGCTTTTGCTCGCGCTCGTCGACGCCGGGCTCGCGCGCGACGAGGCCTATCGCGTGGTCCAGGCCCATGCGATGCGTGCCTGGGAGGAGGAGCGGAGCTTCAGGGAGCTAGTCGCAGCAGATCCAGCCGTCGCGAGCCGTGTCGACCTCGACGAAGTGTTCGACCTCGACGCGAGCGTTCGACACGTCGACACCGTCTTCGACCGTCTCCACTCCCTCGTCCAAAAGGAGGAAGCCGTTCATGTCTGAAACCGCGCTCCACGTCGGCAGCGGCAAGGTCCGGGAGCTCTACGCCCTCGACGACGAGCGGCTTCTCCTCGTCGCAAGCGATCGCATCTCGACGTTCGACGTCGTGCTGCCGACGGAGATCCCGGACAAGGGCCGCGTGCTGACCGGGCTCTCCGCCTTCTGGTTCGCCCGCACGAAAGAGATCTGCCCGAACCACCTCGTGGGCCTGAGGCCCGACGGGCGCTCGACGGAGTGCCGTCGCCTCGAGATGCTTCCGATCGAGTGTGTCGTCCGTGGCTTCCTTGCCGGCTCCGGGTGGAAGGACTACCTCCAGACCGGCTCCGTCTGCGGCCACCGCCTTCCGGCTGGACTGGCCGAGTCGGACGCGCTGCCGGAGCCGATCTTCACGCCCGCAACGAAGGCGACCACCGGTCACGACATGAACATCGACCGCGACCAGGCCGCCGAGCTCGTCGGCGCCGACCGGCTCGCGGAGGTCGAGCGCGTTTCGCTCGCGCTCTACCGCTTCGCCTCTGAGCACGCACGCACACAGGGGATCCTGATCGCCGACACGAAGTTCGAGTTCGGTCTCGATGACGACGACCAGCTCGTCCTCGCTGACGAGGCGCTGACCCCGGACTCGTCACGATTCTGGCCCGCCGACGAGTACCGGCCGGGCGCGGGACAGCCGTCATTCGACAAGCAGTTCGTCCGCGACTACTGCGAGACGCTCGGCTGGGACAAGACCGAGCCCGGCCCAGAGGTGCCCGAGGACGTGGTCGCAGGAACGCGGGCGCGCTACATCGAGGCGTTCGAGCGTCTGACAGACATCTCGTTCGACGCCTACGTCGCCGACCCCGAGGTGGTGCTGCGATGAGGGCGACCGTGCTCGTCCGTCCAAAGCAAGGGATCCTCGACCCGCAGGGCCAGGCCGTCGAGTCGTCGCTCCGCGACCTCGGGTTCTCCGTTGGCGGAGCACGCGTCGGACGGGTCGTCGACCTGGAGGTCGACGCCGGCGACAGTGCCAGCGCGCGCGAGACCGTCGAGCGCATGTGCGAGCAGCTCCTCGCGAACCCCCTGATCGAGACCTATGAGATCGAGCTTGCCGAAGGAGACTCGTGACGAGCCCACAGCCTCGGTTCGGTGTATTGCGCTTTCCGGGATCCTGCGACGACCGCGACGCCTTGTGGGCCCTCGCCGCGCTGGGCGCAGACGCCGTCTTCGTCTGGCACACCGAGAGCGAGCTCCCCGATCTCGACGCCGTGATCCTGCCCGGCGGCTTCTCGTACGGCGACTACCTCCGATGCGGCGCGATCGCGCGCTTCGCACCGGCGATGAGCGCCGTGCGGGAGTTCGCCGCCGCCGGGGGCTTCGTGCTCGGGATCTGCAACGGCTTCCAGATCCTGTGTGAAGCCGGCCTGCTTCCCGGCGTCCTACGCCGCAACGACTCGCTGTCCTTTATCTGCCGCGACGTCCGCCTGACGGTGGAACGCGACGACACCGCTTTCACCACCCGGTGCACCGCGGGACAGCGGCTCACGATTCCCGTCAAGAACGGAGAAGGGAACTGGTACGTCGACGACGACCTGTACACAGACCTCGAGACGCGCGGGCAGGTCGTCCTGCGCTACGCAGAGCCGGTCAACGGTTCTCGAAATGACGTGGCAGGCGTGATCAACGTCGAAGGCAACGTCATGGGGCTGATGCCGCACCCGGAGCATGCCGTCGATCCGCTGCTGGGATCGGCCGACGGCGCGCTCATCCTGTCGTCGCTCGTCGATTCCGCCCGCGATCGCACGCTCGCACTCGTCTAGGCACCGCCTCCCAGCAGCGCCTCGGCCAGTTCTGGATGCTCGGTGAGCGCGGCTCGCAGACGCGCGAGGTCTTTCCTGCGCAGGGTCACCGGCCCGCGCCGCGCAACGCCGCCCGTCGTGTAGGCGAAACGCACGAGTCGCTCGCCCTTCTGCGTCTCCAGCAACTCGACGACCGACGCGAAGCGCTTCTCCCCCGCCCGCTGCGAGAGGCTCAAGTGCTCGACCACGCGCGCCGAGCCCCACGGCGTCGCGGTGGTCTTCGGCGGAGGTGTCCGCGTTGTCGCCATCTCGGGCAACGTAGCGTCGCACCTGCCGCAGGTGTCATACGGCTCTGCGCCGAGTCTGTGACGATCCGGTTGTCGCCAACGCGCGCCCGCCTCGCGGACGGCACGCCTCAGCCCTACTTCCCGCTACGGTCGATGAGCTCGATTCGGTAGTCGTCCGGATCGCGAACGAAGCAAATCCGCGACCCACCCTCACGCACGCGGTACGGCTCACGCTCGGGGTCGATTCCCTGCTCGTGGAGGCGGCCGAGCGTCTCGTCGAGGTCGTCGACGCCAAGCGCGATGTGTCCGTAGCCGGTGCCGAGGTCGTAGGTGCGCCCGTCTTGGTTGAAGGTCAGCTCCAGCTCCTCCTCCTGCCCTGGAACGCCGTAGAAGTAGTTCGTCGCCTCGAGCTCGCCGTTCCGGACAATCGGCAGCTCGCGCCGGAACTCGAACCCGAGCGCTTCGTAGAACGCTCGGCTCTGCTCGGGGTCGGTTATGCGATACATGGTGTGCAAGTAGCGCGTCATAGGCCGGATCCTACGAACTCGAACGGGCATGCGCGTGGATCGCCGGCACCGGCGGCGCTGCCCCCTGTACGCCGGCGCCCTCGACGTAGACGTGCGGGAGGACCCGGATCGGATCCACTCGCTGTGTCGAGGCCCACAAGGCTCAGGCCCCACCCCTTCTGGAAGACCGCCATCAGCACGCCCAAGGCTGCGGTGACCGAGAGGACGTTCGCCACGGCCGCCTGGACCGGACGAGCGCGCGGCTGCGCCACCGGCGATTCGGACAATTGTTTGCAGAAAGCTCGGTCCGTGGATGCTAAGACCGGATCAACTCCACGCAACTCCGCGATCGAACGTGACGACGAGCTTGCGGATCAGGCCGGCTTCGTGCGTCAGGAGCATCTCGCCGGCGGCGACGTCGGGCTCGGCAAGCCAGGCGTAGCGTGCCTCCACCCGCCCCGCGCGCTCGCGTTCGTCGAGGACTCGCAGCTCGTCGTCCGGCGGCTGCGCGCGGTACGCCGCGGCGATTGCGTCCCGGCCACTGAACGGGCCGACTGGAATACCACGGAACTCCATCTCGGCGTCTTCCGCGAAACCGTCCACCATCGGCCCCCACTCCCCGCTGCGGACGCCCTCGTTGAACCGATCGACATGCTCTAGCAGTACTTCGCTCACGGCGTCGCGACCCTACTCCTCGAGGTCCTCGCGCACCAGCCCGAACATGACTCCGTCGACCCAGTCGCCGTGGCGGAGATATGCCTTCCGCCGCACGCCCTCGCGGACGAAGCCGGAGCGCTCTGCATGCGCCATCGCGCGCTCGTTGAAGGCGTAGATCTCCAGCTGCAGGCGGTGATAGCCGAGATCCACGAGGAGATGCCTTTGCAGGAGACGGGCGGCCTCGTCCGCGACGCGGCGTCCGCGGAACGCAGGATGCACGGCGAGCCGCTCGAGATTCGCGATTCGCGACCTCCTGTTCGCGACCTCGAACCCCATCGCGCCCGCGCGTTCGCCGTCGACCTCGATCACGAAGCGGCCGAACTCCTGCGGCTCCGCACCAGAGCGCTCGATCTCGGCGCGGAGACTCTCTCGGTCGAAAGCGGCACGCCCGCCGAGGAACGGTTCGACGTCCTCGTCGTTGACGAGCTCGACAAAGAAGTCGAGATCGCCGGGGACGGCTCTCCGGATCGAAACGGACATGCCGCTGCATCATCCCTACCGCGTGGAGCCGTCGGGCGCCGGCGGTACACTGCCTGCCTTGACGCAGGTCGCGCCGGAACAGCCGCTGCACCGCGCGCTGGGGTTGACCGATGAGGAGCTCGCTCGCATTCGCGGGCTGCTCGGCCGAGACCCGAACGAGTTCGAGCTCGCCGTCTTCTCGCTCCTCTGGTCGGAACACTGCGGCTACAAGCACTCGGCGCTTCTGCTGAAACGGCTGCCGTCCGACGGCGACGCCGTCCTCCAGGGCCCGGGCGAGAACGCCGGGGTCGTCGACGTCGGCGACGGCGAAGCGGTCGCGTTCAAGGTGGAGTCGCACAACCATCCGTCAGCGGTCGAGCCGTTCGAGGGCGCGGCAACGGGAGTCGGCGGGATCCTGCGCGACATCGTCGCCATGGGGGCGCGCCCGATCGCCATTCTCGACGGCCTGCGCTTCGCGGAGCCGGACCATCATTTTCGGCGCGCGGTGGCCGGCATCGGCCACTACGGGAACTCGGTCGGCGTCGCAACGGTCGGCGGCGAGGCTGTGTTCGACGAGGCCTACCGCGCCAACTGCCTCGTCAACGCGATGTGCGTCGGCCTCCTGCCGACACACCGCGTCACGCGGGCTCGCGCGACCGCGATAGGGGCGCACGTCGTCCTGTTCGGTGCCACGACCGGCCGGGATGGCATCGGCGGCGCCTCCGTCCTCGCGAGCGCGGAGCTCGGAGAGGACGATCCCGACAAGCGGCCGTCGGTGCAGATCGGCGACCCCTTTACGGGGAAGAAACTGATCGAGGCCTCGCTCGAGCTAGTCGAGGGCGGTCTCGTCGAATCGCTGCAGGACTGCGGCGCCGCGGGTCTTGCATCTGCGCTCGCCGAGATGTCTCGGGAGGGCGCCGGAATCGACGTGCACCTCGAACGCGTACCGCTGCGCGAGCCGGACCTCGAGCCCTGGGAGCTCATGATCTCGGAATCGCAGGAGCGGATGGTCGCCGTCGTCCGTCCGCAGATGCTCGCCGCCGTCCAGGCCGTGTGCGCGAAGTGGGAGCTGCCGTGCGCCGCGATCGGTGACGTCACGGACACAGCCGAGCTCCGCGCGTACTTCGCCGGCGACCCGGTCGGCGCTATTCCGGCGGCGTACCTCACGGACGAGTGCCCGCGCTACCCGCTCAGCGGCGAGCCGCAGCAGACGCACAACGTGCCCGCCTCCGCGCACAACTACAAGTCGAAGAGCTGGATCTACGAGCAGTACGACCAGCTCGTCGGCTCACGCACGGTCCGGCGGCCCGGCCTCGACGCTGCTGTCCTCCGACTGCGGCCGTCGCTCCGCGGGATCGCCGTGTCGCTCCAGGGGCCGCCGCCCGGTGAGTGCGATCCGTATCGAGCGGGGCTCGTCGCGGTTCTCGGAGCAGCGCGCAACGTCGCCTGCGCGGGCGGCCGGCCGGCGGCGCTCACGGACTGCCTCAACTTCGGCAACCCCGAGAAGCCGGAGATCGCTTGGGAGCTGGAGCAGGCGATCGAGGGAATCGCGGCGGCGGCGGAGGCGCTCGGCGTCCCGGTCGTCTCCGGCAACGTGTCGCTCTACAACGACACGGACGGCGAGTCGATCCCGCCGACACCTGTGGCGGGGTGCGTCGGGCTGGTCTCCGACGTGCGCCTCGTCCCGGACGCGTGGCGCGAGGGAGACGTCGTCCTGCTCGCCACGGCGCCGGGCTCGCTCGAGCTTGCCGCCGAGGCGGCGCTCGTCCGCTACGTCTGGAAGGCCGCGCCGCTGCTGACGCTGGCACACGACGTCTCGGACGGCGGCATCGAGCAGGCACTCCGCGAGGCCGCCGAGTACAGCGGCATCGACGCCGAGGTCGACCTCCCCGCAACGGCACCCGGTGGACAGATTCTCCTCGCCTGCGCGCCGGAGAACGTCGAACGGCTGGGCACGAAGAACATCGAGACGATCGGGATCGTCGGCTGATGTGCGGCCTCTTCGGCGTCCGTTCTCCCGAGCGCGACGTCGCGAGGCTCACGTACTTCGGCCTCTTCGCCCTCCAGCACCGCGGGCAGGAGTCCGCCGGGATCGCGGTCTCCGACGGCGGCAGGCTGACGACGCTGCGGGACATGGGCCTCGTGACCCAGGTCTTCGACGAGCGGAAGCTGCGCGGTCTCCGCGGTGAGCTCGCGATCGGGCACACGCGGTACTCGACGACCGGCTCGTCGCAGTGGTGGAACGCACAGCCGCTCGTGCAGCACGGAGACGTACGGACGGTCGCGCTCGGCCACAACGGGAACCTGACGAATGCAGCCGCGCTCCGGACGGAGCTCGCAGAGCGGGGTCACCCGCCCGCGACGACCGCGGACACCGAGGTGATTGCCGCGCTGATCGCCAACGACCCCGCACCGCTCCCCGAGGCGGTTGCGAACACGATGAAGAAGCTCGACGGCGCGTTCTCGGTCGTCGCGCTGTCCGAGGGAAAGCTCGTCGCCTTCCGCGACCCGCGCGGCATGAGGCCGCTCTGCCTCGGGACGCTCGACGGCGACTGGGTGGTGGCTTCGGAGACGTGTGCGCTCGACCTGGTCGGCGCACAGCTCGAGCGCGAGATCCGCCCCGGCGAGCTCATGGTGATCGACGAGCAGGTCGAGGCGCGGCAAGCCGTCGTGCAGGACCGCGGCGGCGCGCTCTGCATCTTCGAGTTCTTCTATCTTGCACGCCCCGACTCGAGGCTCGCGGGCGTGGAGGTCCACGGCGCTCGCGTACGAATGGGCGAGCGGCTCGCGGAGGAGTCGCCCGTCGACGCGGACCTCGTGCTCCCGATTCCGGACTCGGGGACGCCGGCGGCGATCGGCTTTTCACGCGCGCTCAAGATCCCCTTCAGCGAAGGGCTGATCAAGAACCGTTACGTGGGCCGAACGTTCATCCAGCCCGACCAGGGCCTGCGTGAGCAGGGAATCAAGCTGAAGTTCAACCCGCTGGCCGAGGTGGCGGGCAAGCGGGTCGTCGTCGTCGACGACTCCATCGTGCGCGGCAACACGACCCGGCAGATCGTCCAGATGCTGCTCGACGCCGGCGCCGCCGAGGTGCACGTACGCGTGTCGTCCCCGCCGGTGATCGGGCAGTGCTACTACGGAATCGACCTGGCCGATCCGGCGGAGATGATCGCTGCCGGCAGGACGGTCGAGGAGATACGCGAGCGCATCGGAGCCACCTCACTTGCCTACCTCTCGCTCGAAGGGCTGCAGGCCGCGACAACGCGGCCGGCCTCGCAGTTCTGCCGCGCCTGCCTCACGCGGGACTACCCGACGGCCGTCCCGCGCGAGGCGGCGAAGCTGCAGTTCGAGTCCGTCTGACCTACTGCTCGAGGACGCGGCTCGCCTTGGCGATGCCGCGAGATATCAGGTACGCGAAGGTCAGTGCCGTGAAGGCGACGACGAAGTCCGTCGAGCGCACCGCGTCGGCCGCGAGCGCGATGATCGCGATGATGATCGTCGCCAGGATGTAGATGAGGAGCTCGGCGTTGCCCGGAACGGGGAGCGTCGCGGGCAGATTGAACGTGACGTTCGAGCTGGCCCCGCCGCGGCCGAAACCGCCTGATTCGCTGCTCGTGGGTGGCTCTGGAGGTGTCGTGGACATCGGTCTCCTTTCGTCAGGCCGCGTGGAGGCCTGGCACATGGACGACCTCCAGCTTGAGACCGTCCGGGTCGTAGAAGAACGTTGCGTAATACCCCGGGATGTAGGCGTACTCCTGCGGCTCGCTCTCGAGCTCCAGCCCCTGTGCGCGCACCCATGCTGCTCGATCGTCGACCGCGGCGCGAGAGTCGGCCTCGAAAGCGAGATGGTGCAAACCGATTCGGTACCGGTCGTACGGGCCTGACTCCGTCTGCGCCTCCCTGAGCCCGACCGAGGTGCCCGGGCCCGACAGGTACCAGATCGTCTCGCCGCGCTCTCCCTCGACTTCCCCTACGTCGTGAAACCCGAGCGGTCGAAGGAGCTCGGAGTAGAACGGCAGGCTGCGGCCGATCGACGAGACGACCAGGTCGACGTGATGGACGCCGGACGAGCGCACGGAAGGCGCTTGGGGATTCAGCGTGGTCGGGTCAATTCCTGCGCTCTGCCGTACCGGACGGCGCGGCGCACCGCCCGCGGATCGAGCCCGCGTTCGAGCAGTTCCTGCCGCAGCTCACCTTCACTTGCCATACGCAGGAAGAGCCATGAGAGCGCGACGAGCGTCACGATCGAGCCTTCGAGCATCATCACCGCGCCGGCAATGCCCTGGTCTGCGAGCGGCGACAGGCCCCAGAGGTGCTGCCGGTGCTCGTAAACGGCTGGATAGAAGACGCTGCCCGCCCAGAAGAAGACGTTGCCAAGCACGGTCTCGACGAGCCGGACGACCGCGATGTACCCGAGCTTCGCGCCGGTACCGAACCACTCGGGCGCCGGCAGCGTCTCGAGGACCGGCAGCCACATGATCGTCCCCCCGATGAAGAAGCAGAGGTGCTCGAGCGCGTGAACGGGCTCGTGCTTCACAGCCGCCTCGTAGAGAAACGGCAGATGCCAGAGGTAGATGTTCACTGCCCAGAGCGGCAGCGCGACGAGCGGATTCGCGAGGAAGCGCAGCGGATAGAGGTACTTGAGAACGGGCCGAAGAATCGGTCCGGTCAGCCCGGCGAGGAGCGCCAGCGGGGCGAGATCCCCGAGCAACACGTGCTGCGCCATGTGGAAGCTGAAGAGCTGCTCCCCGAGGGCGTGGATCGGCGAGACGAGCGCGGCGAGGAGCGTCAGGATCCCGAGAGCGAACACGGCGATCCGCCACGTCGGCACGGGCGTGCCGCGGGCCCGCAGCGTCTGAACCCTGCGTGCGTACAGCGCGGCGATGAGCAGCGTGGGCACGACCTGAAGGGGGTCGAAGGTCCAGCTCGTGTCGACCGGCAGGTGCGCGATCACGGCTCTAGTGTGCCGACGTGCAGCTCTTCCATTACCACCTGGTGACGTCCCGCGTGCGGGAGGTGGAGGCGCGCTATCTCGGGAAGCTCGGGTTCGACCTCATCGGACGCCACGGGCGTGTGGGCGAGGACATGACCTCGTTCGAGCCGGGCTACGGCTGGGAGGACCTCGACCGCATGGGCTTCAAGCTGCGCCTCTCGGAGCTCGAGCGCGGCGCCGTGAACGTGGTCGTGCAACCGGGCCAGTGGGAGCTCCCGCGAATCGACCATCTCGGCCTCGCACTCGACGAGGACGACTTCACCGCGACGGTCACGCGCGCGCAGCTGCGTGACCTGCGCATCCAGGAGCACGGCGGACGGCGCACGTTCGTGTCGACGAACGCCGGCTACCGACTCGAGCTCCATCCACCACACGAATGGCTCGAGGATCTGATCCAGAACGAGATCGAGCTGCGGCTCGCCGAGCTGCATCTGCGCGCCGACGATCCCGAGCTGAAGGCATCTGCGCTCGGCGAGCTGGTCGACGCGCCGTACACGGGCGACACGGTGACGATCGGCGACACGCTCGTGCGCTTCATCGAGGGTGGGCCGCAGGGTCGCCCGCAGCTCCACGCCGAGCTGTTCGCTTGAGCCGTCGTCGGCGCGGACATTGTCCGAAAGAGCGAATTGACGCGAGCGACGCGGCACCGCATCCTCGTACGCATGAAACGAATCCTTCTTCTCCTCGTGATCGTCGGAGCCGTGTTGCAAGTGGGACTCTCGACGCCCAGTGACGCAGCGGCCGGTTGGTGTTGGCCGACTTGCTCGACCTACGGCAAGCTTGGCCCCTCGACCTCGACACGCAACGGCTGTTGGTACTACGCCGGCGAAGTGTGCAGCGGTTGGAGTTACTTCTCGCTCAACGGAGTTGCCAAGACGTGCTACCCGTATTGCCAGCCCGATCCGTATACGCCCGCGCGCATCCTCTACGGCTTCGAGAACTCCTCGCGAATTCGAGGTCGCCTGACATACGTCGCGGACACTCATCGCATTGCACCGAGCGATGTCGGCATGGGCGGTTATCTGCGCGCCCAGGTCAACTGGTGGATGAACGAATCGGGTTATCCGACGGACGCGTCCGAAGTCCACATCGCGGCGATCGGCTAGGGAGAGAACATGACGACGAAGAAGACTCTTGTCTCGGGAGGAATCGCCTTGTTCGTAGCGGCAGCGACTGCGACGACCATAGCCCTCGCAACCGGCGGGGAGGCCCATTCCGCAGCAACGGCGCTGACGTCGCTGTCAAATGCAGGCCGCCCCGTGTCGCTCGCACGCACCGATCCGAAGATCATCCACTCCATGCGAGCAGTGGGTGCGTCACTGCTCGCCGTTCGCGGCCGACTCGCCTACTACCAGATCGAGACGAAGGACGGGACGTGCTTCAGCGTCGGAGACTCATCGGGCCGTATCGGCGGCTCCGAATGCCCACATGGGCCCTTCCCGACCCGCGAGCGGCCACTTCTGGATCTCTCGATCTATGAGACTGCGAGCCGTGAGCGCGGGATGCTGTCGCTGTATCGCGCCGAGGGGATCGCAGCAGACGGCGTCTCGAGCGTGGCGTTCATCCGCTCTGACGGCAGCGTCGTTCTCAGGGTGCCGGTGCGAGGAAACGTCTACTCTGCCCAGACCGTACCCTCCGGGGGCGTCGCACACGTCATTGCGTACAACGAGTCCGGCGCGGAGGTGTGGCGCTCGCCTTGACGTGACGCGCCCCCTCTAGAATCGTGCTCTCTTGAGGGGAAGCGCGAAGACGTACGAAGCAGCCGGCGTCTCGCTCGCCACCGCTAATGCGATGGTGGAACGGCTTCGGGCCGCGGTCGAGTCGACGGGTACCGTGAACTTCGGCGCGTTCGCCGGCCTCTATCCCCTCGACGGCGCGCGCGTCCTCGTCGCATCGACGGACAGTGTCGGGTCGAAGCTGATGCTTTCGCGTCGTGCGGGGCGGCTGCGCTGGGCAGGGATGGACCTCGCCGCGCACTGCATCAACGACGTCCTCTGCAACGGGGCCGAGCCGCTCTTCTTCCTCGATTACGTCGCGGCGGCGCGAATCGATCCCGAGCAGGTCGCGGAGCTCGTCGAGGGTGCCGCAGAGGTCTGCAGGAGCGCCGGCTGCATGATCGTCGGCGGCGAGACGGCCGAGCTTCCCGGCATCTACCGGGAAGAGGAGCTCGACTTCGCCGGCACCTGCGTCGGGCTCGTCGAGCGGGATCAACTCATCGACGGCTCACGCTGCGAGGCCGGTGACCTCGTCATCGGCCTGCCCTCGAGCGGCCTGCACACGAACGGCTTCTCGCTCGTGCGCGACCTCGTCGGCGAGGGCGACTTCGACGCCGATCTGTTGCTCGCTCCGCACCGCCTCTACCTCGACGACGTTCGCGACCTACGGCGCCGCGCGGACGTCCGCGCCCTTGCCCACGTCACTGGCGGCGGGATCCTCGGCAATCTTTCGCGCGTCGTGCCCGACGGCCTCGAGGCCCGCATCGACTGGGCGGCTTGGGAACGCCCCGCCGTCTTCGCGTGGCTCGCGGAGCAGGGTGTCCAGGAGGACGAGCTGCGACGGGTCTTCAACCTCGGCATCGGCATGTGCGCGGTCGTGCCGAGCGCTCCCGAAGGGGCAACCGCGATCGGCGAGCTCGCATGATCGGCGTCCTCGTCTCCGGCGAAGGAACGAACCTGCAGGCTTTGATCGACGCGGGGCTGCCGATTGCAGCGGTCGCATCGAATCGAGCGGACGCGCCCGCGCTCGAGCGCGCGGATCGAGCCCTGATTCCGAACCGCGTGTACGCGCTCGACGACTTTGCCGATCGAGACGCGCGCGATCATGAGATGGCCGACTGGCTGCAGTTGCGCGGCGTCGACCTCGTCGTGCTCGCGGGCTACATGCAGCTCCTGACTCCCCTGTTCCTCGAGAGGTTCCCGCAACGGATCGTCAACGTTCACCCTTCCCTCCTGCCGGACTTCCCTGGGCCGCGTCCGATCGAGGACGCCCTCGCCGCAGGTGTCGAGACGACCGGCGTGACGGTGCACTACGTCGACGAAGGGATCGACACCGGCCCCGTCATCCGGCAGGAGCCGGTGGTGGTCGAACCGCGCGACACGCTCCTGAGCCGCATCCACGCCGTCGAGCATCGCCTCCTGCCGCAGGTCGTGAGAGAGCTATGCGCGCGCTGATCTCCGTCTACGACAAGAGCGGGCTGCAGGAGTTCGCGCGAGGACTGACGGAGCTCGGCGTCGAGCTTGTCGCAAGCGGCGGGACCGCCGACTTCCTCGAGACGGAAGTCGGCCTCGACGTCGAGCGGGTCGAGGAGCTGACCGGCGTGGCCGAGATGCTCGGCGGACGAGTCAAGACGCTGCACCCGCGCGTCCATGCCGCGATCCTCGCGCGCCGCGACCACGCCGCCGATGCCCTGACGCTCGAGGAGCACGAGATCAGGCCGTTCGACCTCGTGTGCGTCAACCTCTACCCGTTCAGCGAGGTCGCCGGCCGCTTCGGCGTCCGCGAGGAGGAAGCGGTCGAGATGATCGACGTCGGCGGCCCTTCGATGCTCCGCGGTGCGGCGAAGAACTTCGCTCACGTCGCGCCCGTCTGTCGGCCGGAGCGCTACGAGTCGGTGCTCGCGGAGCTTCGCGAGCGCGGCGAGCTTTCGCTCGCGACGCGCCGGTCGCTGGCCGCCGAAGCCTTCGCAACCACTGCCGAGTACGAAGCCGTGATCGCCCGCTGGTTCACCGACGTCGAAGCGTTTCCCCACACGCTCGTCACCGCCTTCACGAAGGAGATGGATCTCCGCTACGGCGAGAACCCGCACCAGCGCGCGGCCTACTACGCCGAACAAGGCGCCCGCGTGCACCTGCTCTCACGCGTCGAGCAGCTCCACGGCAAGGAGCTCTCCCTCATCAACCTGCTCGACCTCTCGACCGCCCGGCTCCTCCTCCGGGAGTTCACGCTGCCGGCGTGTGTGATCGTCAAGCACGCGAATCCGTGCGGCGTCGCCATCGCCGGGACGATCGAAGAGGCCTACGAGCATGCGCTGGCATGCGATCCGGTCTCGGCGTTCGGCATGGTCTGCGCCGTCAACCGGCCGATTTCGGCAGAGCTTGGAGGCGCATTGGCAGAGCGCTTCATCGACGTCCTCCTCGCACCCGACTACGAGGACCCGGCGCTTGATTCGCTTCGGCGAAAGCAGGCGATCAGGATCTTGCACGACCGCGAGCGCAGAGGGTTCGCGCCGGGCGACCGGGACTACAAGCGTGTGCTCGGAGGCGTTCTCGTGCAGGATCGCGACTGGGACGTCGACGACCGTGAAGGGATGGAGGTCGCCTGTGGCGACCCGACCGAGGACATGTGGGGCGACCTCGTGTTCGCGTGGCGTGTGTGCAAACACGTCTCGTCCAACGCGATCGTGTTGGGGAGGGATCTCTCGACGATCGGCATCGGCGGCGGGCAGACCAGCCGCGTCGATGCGGTGGAGCTTGCCCTGGCGAAGGCGCGCAAGCACGGCCACGACGTGCGCGGTGCCGTGCTCGCCTCGGACGCGTTCTTCCCCTTCGCCGACGGGCCGCGGGCCGCGCTCGACGCAGGCGTCGACGCGATCATCCAGCCGGGCGGGTCGAAACGTGACGCCGAAGTTGTCGACGCAGTGCGAGCCGCCGGCGCCACAATGGTCCTGACCGGTCGCCGTCATTTCCGTCACTAGCGGGACGTGGGAATCGGACATAAGCTCTTCGCGTGGAACGGCCGCAGGATCTACCACTCGGGGTTCTGACCGACCTCCGGACTTCGGTCGCGCGACTAGAGACCACCGTCGCGCACCTCGCTTCCGACACGGCAGAGACGCGACAGCAGTTCAGGACGGACATCCGACGACTCGACGAGCGTGTGTTCCGCGTGCTGCTCGTGCAGTTCGCCACGCTGGCGGCGGCACTCGGCGCGCTCGTAACCGCGCTCGTCTCCTAGAGCGCGTCGGGCGGCGCGTACCTGTAGAAGAACGGTCCGATGTCGTTCGAGATCGCGCCGAAGATCTGCAGCAGGGCCTCCTGTATGCGCGCGTTCTCGATCGCGCCACCGTAGATCGGCTCATAGCCCGCATCCCTGATGAGGAGCTCGACGACCTGTCGCGCCTCCCCGTCGCCGGTCCACATGTTCGAGGGTTTTGATCCCGCCGAGTCGAGCTGATCGTAGAGGCGGGCGTAGTTGAGGTTGAACGACTTCGCGGTCGGCCCCTTCGTCTTCGACTTCACGAATTCGGCGTTCGAGTCGAAGCCTGACGGAGGCTGGGCCCCGCCGAAGAGGTTCGTGGCGTCCACGAAGGTCTTGCCCTCGTAACCGGTCACTTTGTCGAAAGCGTCCGCGACCGCGCCGCCCGGGACGGCGAGCAGCACGGCCTCGGCATCCGAGACGTCACCCCCGTCACTGCCGATTCGAGTGACCTCGTGGCCGGCACGTTCCCATCGATCCGCCAATCCGCCGCCGACGTTCCCTTTCCCCACCACCGCGATCTTCATCTCGCTCCTTTCGCCGACCCCCTACCGAATGGCCGTGCCAGGGCTATTCCCGTCCGCACTACCGCATAACGCGAGTACGCTTCCCTCGCGAATGGCCCGCGCCTATCCGTCCGTGCTCGAGCTCGTCGGCGGAACTCCGATCGTCGGGCTCCAATCCGTCGGGCGCGAGGTCGAGCCGCGGCTACTCGCAAAGCTCGAGTACGTGAACCCGGGCGGCTCGGTCAAGGACCGCATCGGCCTGGCGATGATCGAGAAGGCGGAGGCCGAAGGGAAGCTCAGGCCCGGCGGCACGATCGTCGAGCCGACCTCGGGCAACACCGGTGTCGGGCTCGCGATCGCGGCGGCGCTCAAGGGCTACCGCTGCATCTTCGTCATGCCCGACAAGATGAGCCAGGAGAAGATCTCCATGCTGCGGGCCTACGGCGCCGAGGTCGTGATCTGCCCGACGGCGGTCCCGCCCGACTCCCCGGAGTCGTACTACTCGGTCTCCGACCGGCTCGCCGAGCAGATCCCCGGCGGCTTCAAGCCCGACCAGTACTCGAACATGTCGAATCCCGAGGCGCACTACCTCACGACGGGGCCCGAGATCTTGGAGCAGACCGGCGGCGAGGTGGAGGCGATCGTCATCTCCGTAGGCACCGGCGGGACGGTCTCCGGCGTCGGTCGCTACTTCAAGGAACACCGGCCGGAGGTCCTCATTGTCGGCGCGGATCCCGAAGGGTCGGTGTACACCGCAGCGGACGAAGGAGGAGTACATCCGTATCTCGTCGAGGGGATCGGCAAGGACAGCTGGCCCGAGACGATGGATGCGTCGGTGGTCGACGAGTGGGTGCGCGTCTCCGACAGGGACTCCTTCTTGACGGCTCGCAGGCTCGCGCGCGAGGAGGGGCTGCTCGTCGGCGGCTCCGGCGGCACGACCGTCTGGGCGGCACTCGAGATCGCCAGGCGTTTCGGCCGCGACGCGACGATCCTCACGATGATCCCGGACTCCGGGCGTTCATACCTGTCGAAGTTCTACGACGACAACTGGATGCTCGAGCACGGTTTCGTCGAGCGGCAGCGACCGGTGCCGACCGTGTCGGAGCTTCTTCGCTCGAAGCGTCTGGAGGAGATCGACGTGCCGGCTCTGATCACGATCGCGGCGCACCAAAAGCTCGGCGAAGCGATCGACGTCATGCAGCGCTACTCGATCTCGCAGCTCCCAGTCGTCCGCAACGGCGAGGTGGAGTCGCTCGCGGACGTGATCGGGTCGCTGCAGGACCGGGACCTGCTCGACCGCGTCTTCAAGAACCCGGACGCGCTGCACGAGGACGTTGCCGCGGCGATGCAGCCTCCGCTCGCCGCCGTCGAGACCGACCAGACGCTCGACGAGGTGTTCGCCACCTTGAGTGGGCGAACGAACGCCGTCGTGATCGCCGAGCGCGGAAGGCCGGTGGGCGTTCTCACTCGTTCGGATCTCCTCGAGTACCTGGCACATCAACGCGACAACACTCGCCCTGGTTAGCATGGCTTCGTGGCCGTCGACTCCCTACAGGCGCTGCTCGAGCGCGCGTTTCCGGAAGCGACCGAGCTCAGCGTCGAGGACCGCACCGGCGGCGGCGACCACTTCCAGGTCGTCGTCGCGAGCCGCAGGTTCGCGAGCCTTTCGCTGCTCGACCAGCACCGGCTCGTGAACGAGGCGCTGGCCGAACCGCTGCGCGACGGCACGATCCACGAGCTGCGAATCAAGACGAAAGGAAGCGAATGACCGAGCTGAGCGAGCGCATTCATGACGTGATCCGAAACGAGCCCGTGGCGTTCTTCATGAAGGGGACGCCCGAGTTCGTCATGTGCGGCAACTCCGACCGGGCTCTGCGCGCGCTGCGCGAGGCAGGTGCGCCGGTGACCGCGGTCGACGTACTTCCCGATCCCGCCATCCGGCAGGAGCTCTCGGCACTCTCGGGCTGGCCGACGATCCCGCAGGTGTTCGTCAAGGGCGAGCTGATCGGCGGGGCCGACATCACTGAGGAGCTCGCGGCGAGCGGTGAGCTGACGCGCGTCCTCGAGGAGAAGCTCGGCCCCGACTACCGGGCGACGGCCGAAGAGCGGACCGTTTCCCTCCTGACGCCGGCGTAACGCCAGCCGATCGGCTGGATCGTGCCGGCGGCGATCGCCGCCTCTTCGAGCGAGCGTGTGGCCGAGTCGCGAAGCCAGCGATAGAGGTACGGCCGCTGCTCGAAATGCCGCTCCTCGTAGCGTGAGTCGAGCGCGGCCCGCAGCGTTTCGTATGGATGCAGGTCGGGATGTCGGGCGAGCCACTCCGGGAACACCGCCGGCGCCTTCGGCTCCTGCCCGGCCACGCTCAGCTGACGATGCCGGCTCTCGTACCAGTCGACGGTCGCCTCGTCCATGTGATTCCACGCGAACTCGTCGACGACGACGAGCGGTGCGAGCGCTGCGAGCTTGTCGAGCGCCGGGCTCAGTGGGTGCACGTGGTGCAGCACGCGGCCCGCGGCAGCCGCGTCGAAGGGTTCCGGATCGTCGAGCTCCTCGAGCGTGATTCGCCTGTAGAGAGGGCCGACCGGCGCATCGGGATCGATCGCGAGCACGTTGTAGCCGGCCTCCGCGAGCCTGGTCGCGATGCCTCCTTCCTCGCCGCAGCCCACTTCGAGGACGCGCGCCGGCGGCGGCGGAAGCTCGGCGAGGACGAAGTCGGCGAAGCTCATGCGGCAGGCTTCCACATGTAAGAGTCGCAGGGGATGTCAGGCGTACCGGTCAGCCCGGCCGAGGCTCGGCGGATCGCAATCCGCGCACAGGCGCTCGACGGCAGTGCAGCGGGAGTCCTGGAGACCGTGCGCAGGCTCGGGTACCTCCAACTGGATCCGGTCGCAACGGTGGCGACGCCGCCGCAGCTGATCCTCTGGAGCCGCCTGGGCGCCTACGAGATGGCCGAGCTCGACCGCCTGCTCTGGGAGGAGCGCAAGCTGTTCGAATGGGGCGCGTACATCTGGCCGATCGAAGACCTGCCGCTCATTCGCGCACGGATGCGCCGCAAGCGCGGAAAGTACGCCTGGGAGCGGCGAAGCATCGAGTTCCTGAAGTCGAATCCGGCCTT
This sequence comes from Actinomycetota bacterium, assembly GCA_046727655.1. GTDB lineage: Bacteria > Actinomycetota > Thermoleophilia > Gaiellales > Gaiellaceae > 3-1-20CM-4-69-9. The sequence goes on along the minus strand of JBKPDB010000079.1, from coordinate 27,958 downwards.
CAAGCGCTACGTCCTCCAGGAGCTCGAGCGTCGCGGCCCGCTGCTCTCACGTGAGCTCGAGGACCGATCCGTCCAGGGGTGGGAGTCGCACGGCTGGTACGGCGAGCGCAGGGTGGCTCAGCTTCTCGACATGCTGCACGGCCGCGGTGAGGTCGCGATCGTCGGGCGCCGCAACGGCGAGCGACTCTGGGATCTGGCCGAGCGCTGGTACCCGGAGACAGAGGTGGTGACGCTCGAGGAAGCCGATCGCGTCTTGGCGGAGAAGCGCTTCCGCACTCTCGGCGTTCGCTTCGAGAAAGGCGGCTGGCTCGCGCATCCCGAGGCACGCGACGGCCGTGCGGTCCCGCGCCGCGTGACGTTCCTGTCGCCGTTCGACCGGCTGATCTACGACCGTGACCGAACCGAGGCGCTGTTCGATTTCCACTACCGCCTCGAGATGTACGTCCCGAAGGCGAAGAGGCAGTACGGCTACTACGTGCTGCCGATCCTGCGGGGCGACAGGCTGATCGGCCGCATCGACCCGGTCTTCGACCGGAAGACGCGCGTGCTCCGCGTCAACTCTGTGCACTGGGAGCCCGGCGTCAGGCCGATCTCGTTGCAACAGCCTCTGCGCAGCCTCGCGCGCTTCGTCGGCGCCGATAGCATCGACGGCTAGATGGAATTCGAGACGCGCGCGATCCACGAAGGCCAGGATCCCGATCTCGCGACGGGCGCCGTCACGGTTCCGATCTACCAGACCTCGACGTACGTGCAAGACGCGGTCGGCGAGCACAAGGGCTACGACTACGCGCGCGTCGCGAACCCGACGCGCACGGCACTGCAGGTCTGCCTCGCCTCGCTCGAGTCGGCCGAACACGGCTTCGCTTTCTCTTCAGGGCTCGGCGCGGTGACGACGATCATGCACCTGGTCTCACCCGGCGATCGCGTCGTCGCGGTCAACGACGTCTACGGCGGCGTGTACCGGATGTTCTCGCACGTATACGAGCCGAAGGGCTACGACTTCACCTGGCTGCCGGCGGCGGAGATCGGCACCGACCTGCGCGAGCACCTCGACGAGCGCACGCGCATCCTCTGGCTCGAGACGCCGACGAATCCGCTGCTCAACGTGATCGACATCCGAGCAGCAGCGGAGGCCGCGCACGATGCGGGCGCTATGGTGGTCGTCGACAACACGTTCGCGACGCCGTATCTGCAGCGCCCGTTGGAGCTCGGCGCCGACCTAGCCCTCCACTCGACGACGAAGTACCTCGGCGGCCATTCCGACGTCGTCGGCGGGTTCATCGCGACGAACGACCCGACGGTCGCCGAGCGCCTGGCCTTTCTGCAGAAGTCACTCGGCGCCGTACCCGGGCCGTTCGACTGCTGGCTCGTGCTCCGCGGCGTCAAGACCCTCGCACTGCGGATGAAGCAGCACTGTGAAAACGCGCACGCCATCGCATACTGGCTCACTCGGCAGTCGCGTGTGCAGGAGGTTCTCTACCCCGGTCTGCCGACACATCCCGGACACGCGATCGCGGCAAACCAGATGCGTGACTTCGGCGGGATGATCTCCTTCCTGATGGAGTCGGAGGAGGAGGCGGTCGAGCTCGTCGCGCGCACCTCGCTGTTCAAGCTGGCGGAGTCGCTCGGCGGAGTCGAGAGCCTCATCGAGCATCCCGCACGGATGACCCATGCCTCGACGGCGGATGCACCGTTCGCGGCGCCGCGCAACCTCATTCGCCTGTCGGTGGGGATCGAGTCGGCAGAGGACCTGGTCGAGGATCTCGCCACAGCCCTCGTACAGACGGAGTCGCGCGCGGGAACCTGACTCCGGCGGCCGGTGTAACGGCGCTGAACCGACCGAAGGAGTTGGCAATGAAGCGATGTTCACTCGCCGTGGCGCTGCCAATCGCGCTCGCCCTGCTGATCCCGGCTACGGCCGGGGCGAAGGGGCCGTCCGAGGCGACGATCACCGGCCCCGGCCTCAGCTCGCCGATCAGGTTCTCGGGCGTCGAGGGCAACTACTCTCAGGCGTTCGGCGATCTCATCGAACTGGGCGGCTTCTTCCCGCAGACGTTCGGCCAGTCGCCAGATCCCCTGAAGCGCAGCCGGCCGTCCACGAGCCTCGGCCCGCGCTACGAGGTCGCGTACGTCGTCCCCGGCCCGACGACAGACACGCTCCGGCAAGAGCTCTATCCGTACGCCTACGGCGGGCCGGTCACGTACATGAAGCCGGGCCAGAAGTTCTGGGGCAACCAGCGCACACACGGCGGGTGGCTGCGCACAGGCCCGGAGCTCAAGTCGATGCTCGTTGCGGCCGGCCTCCCCCGGACCGCGCCTGAGTCTCGACACGGCTCCTCGAGCGGCCGCACCGCGATCATGCTCGGCGGGGGCCTCGGATTCGTGCTCGGGGTCGGCGCTCTCCTGTTGTACCGCCGCCGCAAGTAGGACGTTACGTGCAAGATCGGGCTCACGTGAGCGTGAGCCCGATCGACCTCCACTATCAGGGAGCCGAGCGCGTCATCGGCTGCTACCTGATCGATACAGCCGACGGGCCGGCTCTGTTCGACTGCGGCCCCACTTCGACCATCGACCGGCTGCGAGCCGGCCTGAGCGAGCGGAACGTCGAGCTCGCCGACATTCGCAACCTGCTGCTCTCACACATCCATCTCGACCATGCGGGTGCGGCGGGCGTGCTCGTACGGGAGAACCCGGGCCTGCAGGTTCACGTGTCTGAGATCGGTGCCCCCCACCTCGTCGATCCCGCTCGGCTCGAGCGGAGCGCGAGACGCCTCTACGGCGACGCTTTCGACTCCCTCTGGGGGGAGCTCGCGCCCGTGCCGGAGGAAAACGTGCAGGTCGCCGGTGAGCAGGTGCTCGGCCTGGAGTGCTTCGCCTCGCCCGGACATGCCTCGCATCACGTCTGCTTTCTCGACGGCGACGGAACGCTGTACGCCGGCGATGCTGCCGGCGTGCGCATCGCTCCCGATTCGGCCGTGCTGCCGCCGACGCCCCCTCCGGAGTTCGACCACGGCGCGTGGATCGCGACGGCGCACGAGATTCGCCGGCGTGATCCGCGCCGACTCGCGCTCATCCACTTCGGCGCCTTCGACGACGTCCGGCGACACATCGACGAGCTGCTCTCACGGCTCGAGGACTGGACGAGCTGGTCGGAACGAGGACTGACCGAAGCGGAGTTCTCCGCGCGAATACGCGAGAGCCTCGCCGCCGACGAGAGCCGGCCGAACGTCGACGCCTACGAGCACGCGATGCCGTTCTGGCAGTCGTACGCGGGACTGAGGCGCTACTGGGAGACGCGAGGAAAGGCGGCCTGATGCCCGAGGCGCCGGTTCCCGAGATCGTGAGCGAATTTCTCGCACGCCCCAACCCCGCGATCGTGGCGACGCTGCGTCGCGACGGGTCGCCGCACTCGGTCCCGACCTGGTACGACTGGGAGGACGGCCGTGTCCTTCTCAACATGGACGAGAGCCGGCTCCGTCTGTCCCACCTGAGGCACGACCCGCGCGCCGCCTTGACGGTGCTCGACGTCGACGGCTGGTACCGGCACGTCAGCCTCTTCGGCCGAGTCGTTTCGATCGAGGACGACCGCGAGCTGGCCGACATCGACCGGCTGGCATTGCGGTACACGGGACGCCCGTTCCGCAGACGCGAGAGCCAGCGCGTCAGCGCGTGGATGGTGCCCGACCGCTGGCACGGCTGGGAGGACAGCGGGCCCTGGCCGTTTTAGTTCTTGGCCTGCGCGATTCCCGCTTCGTACGCGGCGACGTAGTCGCGCACCATGTGCTCGGGAGAGAACTCCTCTTCGACGTAGCGCCGTAGCTCGAACGGATCCAGCTGGTCGGCGGCCTCGAGGGCGGCGGGCATCTCGCGGTAGTGGTCGACGACGATCCCGCTCCGTCCGTGCTCGATCACCTCCGGCACGGCTCCCCAGCGCGTCGCGATCACCGGAGTGCCACACGCCATCGACTCGATCATCACGAGCCCGAAAGGCTCCTCCCACTCGATCGGGAAGAGCGTTGCGCGCGCGTTCTGGAGGAGCTCGACCTTCTCTCCGTGCGTGACCTCGCCGAGGTACTCGATCCCGTCGACGAGATGCGGCTCGACGAGCTCGTGGAAGTACGCCCGCTCCTTCGGCTCCTGCATCTTTCCTGCGATCTTGAGCGGCAGGCCGGTCTCCATCGCGACGGCGACCGCGCGGTGTGCGCCCTTGTCCGGGCTGAGCCGGCCGAGGAAGAGCAGATAGTCGCCGCGGCGTGGCTTCACCGGGTAGACGGAGAAGTCGAGCGCGTTGTGGCAGTTGGCAACCCAGTTCAGGTCCGGCTTGGGCTTGCGCTGGTTCATCGAGATCGAGATCAGCCCGACCTGCGGCGCAACACGCCCGATCAGGTCGTAGATCTCGCCCGGCTCGGCGTCGAGGGGGCCGTGCACGGTGTGCACGACTGGGGTCGAGACCGTCCCGCCGAGGACCGCGCCCATCATGCCGGTGTGGTCGTTGATGATCTCGAACTCCTCCGCGCGCGCAAAGCAGGCGAGCGCATGTTTCAGCTCCCAGAACGTGCGACCGATCTGGCGGCTCGGCGCTTCGGGGAAGACGTAGCTCAGCTTCGCCTTCGTGCGCGAATCTCCGGAGGCGAAGAGCGTCACGTCATGGCCTGCCTCGGCGAGGCCGTCGGCCAGGAGCGCGACGATCCACTCGATGCCGCCGTAGCCGGTCGGCGGAACGGCGAACCATGCCGGGGCGAGGATGGCGATCCTCACGCTTCCTCCACCCGTACTCGGCCGTCGTCAACGCGCGCGTCCCAGAGGCGCTCGAACGCGCGGATGCCGGAAAGCCTGATCGATCCCGCCCAGGACGGAAGCTCGGGCGGGGCGACGGTCGTGAGGGAGTGGCGCCTGCGGTCCGGCTGCAACCCCAGCAAGACCTGCAGCAGGAGGACGGGAGTCCCAGCCGCCCACGCCTGCGGCCGTGCCGCGGTGGGATAGGCGATCGGGAACGGCGTCTCGGAGCGGCGCATGCCCGCGAACACCTCCGGGAGCTGAAAGCCGAAGTGCTGCGCTGCCGTGAGCATACGTTGGACGATTCTCTGCGCCTCGGGCCAGCGGGCATAGCGGGCGAGGCCCGCCGCGATGATCGAATTGTCATGCGGCCACACCGTCCCGTTGTGGTAGGCGAGCGGGTTGTAGCCGGCGTCTCCCGTCGACATCGTCCGCACGCCCCACCCCGACCACAGCTGGTCACCCATGAGCTGGTCGACAACGGCGTCGACCCGGTGCGCCGGCACGATCCCGCTCCAGAGCAGGTGGCCGATGTTCGAGCAGAGAGAGTCGACCTTGCGCTTCTCGCGGTCGAGCGCCAACGCGTAGAAGCCGCCACGCTCGCCGATCCAGAACGCTTCGTCGAATCGCCTGCGGAGCTCTTCGGCCTCTCGCTCCAGCCGCGTGGCGAGCTCGCGGTCGCGCCAGACCTCGCGGGCGAGATCCGCGACCCGGCACTTCGCGTCGTAGACGTACCCCTGCACTTCGGCAGGAGCGATCGGCGTCTCCGCGAGGCTGCCGTCGTGGAACCGCTGGGAGTCGCCGGAGTCTTTCCACGACTGATTCTCGAGACCGCGTTCCGTTCGGCGCTCGTATTCGACAAAACCGTCGCCGTCGCGGTCCCCGTACCTGTCGATCCACTCGAGAGCGGCGAGCGCAGGAGCTCTCAGGTCCCGGACGAGTGAGGCGTCGTCCGTCCAGCGCCACACCTCCGACAACAGGATCAGGTAGAGCGCCGTCGCATCGGACGTCCCGTAGTAGCGCTCGTGCCAGCTCCGCGCGGCCTTGCCGTGACGCACCTCGTGCACGATCTTCCCCGGCTCCGCATCGATCGCCGGATCGTCGTCTCGCGCCTGGAGCTCCGCCAGCACGTCGAGCGCCGTCCGTGCCAGCTCGGGACCGAAGAGCAGCGTCTGCAGGCACGTGATGATGGTGTCGCGGCCGAACACGGTCATGAACCACGGCACGCCGGCGCCCGGCAGCTTGCCGATGCCTGAGTTGTCGGAGCGCATGCGCAGCGACGCCAGGTCCGAGACGGATTGCCCGAACGAATGGGTGAGTGCGTCCCAAGAGGACCGGAGCTGCGGAACCCGGAGCTGCCATGCGGCGAGCGAATCGCGCACGCGACCGACCTCTTCGCCGAAGCGCCGTTCGGCGAATCGCGGCGCGACCTGCTCCCCGTCAGGCAGCGGCAACACTTCGATGTGGAGGTCCCACCGTTCTCTCGGCTCGAGCTCGAGGTGGAAGCTGACCTTCGAATCGGCGACCTCGCCGCGCTCGGACAGGATCACCTGGGTCTTCAGCGGCAGATCACCATTGTCGGAGATCACGAACTGATTCCGGTCGGCGTCGTACTCGCCGGGCCGAGGCTCGGGCAACGGCTCGGCGCGGAGCGGATCACCGAGCGCGAAGTCGTAGTCCTTCACGGCGAAGATGTCGGCGAAGTCGGATCCGACCTCGACCTCGAGATCGAACTCCACCCGATTCATGCTCTCGTTCTGGACGACGACGGCGTCCTGCAAGCCGTCTCCGATGAAGCGTTCCCGCCGGATCGACAGCGCGTCCTGCGGCAGGTCGCCGGCCAAGGGATTGCGCATGAAGAACGCGGCCGAGAAGTACTCGATCTTGTCGGAGGACAGGAGCAGCGGGCGCTTGCCGTTGATGAGGAGCCGGAATCGCGAGAGAAAGCGCGTGTCGTCCGAGAAGAGCCCCTCTGCCTCGCCGCTGACGTCGCCTAGGTCGTCACAGATGCAGAAGTTCGCGCCCTCGAGGATTCGAAGCTGTCCCGCCACTCAGGCCTCTGTCCGCAGTATGCGTCCCCCGCTGGACTGCGCTAGGGCCTTGACCACGAGCTCGTCGATGTTCACGTGCGGCGGCCTTGTCACGGCGAAGAGCACGCAGTCGGCGATGTCTTCCGGCTTCATCGCCTCGACTCCCTCGTACACCTTGCGCGCCGTCTTCTCGTCGCCGCGGAAGCGGACGAGCGAGAAGTCGGTCTGTACGAGGCCGGGATCGACGGTGGTGATGTGGATCGGGCGGCCGAGGAGGTCTTCCCGAAGCGCGTACGTGAAGCCGCGGACCGCGAACTTCGAGGTGACGTAGAGGGAGCCGTTCTCGTAGGCCTGCCGACCGGCGACGGAGCCCATGTTGACGATGTGGCCGCCGTCGCGGAGATGCGGCAGGACGAGACGGGTCATCCGAATCAACCCGTTCACGTTCGTCTCGAGGACAACGCGCTCGTCTTCCTCCGTGCTGTCGTCGAACGGATCGCGACCGAGCGCGAGCCCGGCCCCATTGAGGAGGATGTCGATGCCACCGCCGAGCTCGACGATCGCCGCCGCGGCGAAGCGCTCACAGCTCGCGGGATCCGTGACGTCCAGCGCCAGCGGGATGACCGGAGGCTGAATCCGGTCCGTCCGCCTCGCGCCGCCGACGACGCGCGCACCCTCGCGCGCAAATGCCTGCGCGACGGCGGCGCCGATCCCGCTCGACGCGCCGGTGACGACCGCCGACTTTCCCTCCAGAGCGGGCACCCGCGGACTCTAACGCTGTGGCAGCGGAGTGGAGCGCGCGGTTGCCTCGCCGAGCTCGACGGTCGCCGGGCCCGCGTGGTCGACCTGGAGCGTCGTGTGCGTGAGGCCGAAGCGCTCCGTCAGCGTGCGCTCGAGCCGTCGCCGCGCCGCATGACAGTCGGCGCCCGGGGTCACGAGCACGTGTGCCGAGAGGGCGGGAAAGCCGCTGGTCACCGTCCACACGTGGAGGTCGTGCACCTCGACGACGTCCTCCTCGGCAACGAGCGCCCGGCCGATCTCGTCCGGATCGGCGTCGGTCGGGGCGCGCTCGAGGAAGATCGTGGTCGACTCGCGCAGAAGCTGTGCGCTGGACCAGAGCATCAGCGCCGCCACGGCAAGGCTCGCGATCGGGTCGAAGCGATCCCAGCCGGTCGCGAGGATCAGCGCACCGGCGACCGCCGCAGCGCCGAACGCGGCGACATCTGTGAGGACGTGGAGGAACGCGCCGCGCACGTTGAGGCTCTCGCGGCTCGCCCTCGCCAGCACGACACTCGCGGCCAGGCTGGCCGCGGCACCTGCGAGCGCCACGACGAGGACGAGGCCGCCGCGCACGTCGGTCGGATCGACGAGACGGTGGATCGCCGACCAAACCACCCAGAGCGCGATCAGGCCGAGCGTCAGCCCGTTCGCTTGTGCGGCGAGGATCTCGAGGCGCGAGTACCCGAACGTCCAGTGCCCAACGGCGGGTCGCGCTGACATCGCTGCCGCAAAGAGGGCAAAGCCGAGGGCGGCCGCGTCTGTAAGCATGTGGCCGGCATCCGCGAGGAGCGCGAGCGAGCCGCCGATGACCCCGGCGACGATCTCACCGACCATCACCGCGAGCACGAGGACGAGCGCGATGGTCAACGCCCGGCGGTCGGCGATGAGGCGGTGCGTGTGATCGTGCGCGTGGTCCACTAGAGAGAGGTTAATCCGGAGTTTGACCCCGAGGTTAATCCGGAGTTTGACCCCGACCGCGACCGGGGCGCTGGTGCGCGCGGCCGGTGCCGAATGCAGCCATAGCCTCTGCTGAACGAAGGCTCATGCTGCCCCGCGCGGGGCGAACCTGGGAAGATGCAGGACGAGGATCCTTCGGGAGAAGAGTGGCGTGCACGTCAGTCTCACACGCGTCAAGACGGGCGATCAGCCGATCGAAAACGCGACGATTGTCGGCGAGGAGATGCTGCGCTGGTTCCGCGAGACGGAAGGGTTCGAAGGCCTGATCATCCTCTCTCACGAAGGGGAGTCGATCGGCCTCACGTTCTGGAAGAGCCGCGAGGTGGCCGAACGGCACCTCGTGTCCCGCATGCAGTTTCGCGACCGCATGATGGCCGCGGCGGGCGTCGAGGTTCAGGAGACTGTCGATTACGACATGACCTTCGCCGAGCTCGGACCGCTGCGAACGGAGTCCGAGCCCTGACACCGGCTCAGGGATAGCTTCTCCGAGTCGTCCGAAGACCGTCTTCTCGCGACCAGCGTCGGAGGATCAGCTCGCCGCGGGCGAGCTCCCAGGTCACAAGGACTGCTTCTTCGATGCTCAGCGAAAAAACGCGCGCGGATTCGCGTGGTTTCCCCGTCCACCACCCGTCGCGGCAGGCAGCTCGAAGCTCGTCGTCCGCGTCGTTTGCCCGGCCGTAGAGCTTCAGCTCGACCTCGCCGGCATCCGGCCCAGTGATTGCGCTGTGAAGAGAGCAGCGCGGATCTCGCTCGAGGTCCCGCGCCTTCAGCGTCCAGGCCATGGCGCCGAACAGCAAATGGCCTTGCGTGAAATAGGGCTCGATCGGGCTGATCCGCGGCGATCCGTCTCGACGCAGCGTCGCGAGCAGGCCGATGCGGGTCTGCGCCAACCGTGCCCTGCCCGGCCCGCCGATCTCGGGCGCGGCGGCTTCGAGCTCATGCCACGTCATAGTTGGTTACTCGGAATGATCGAGGAGGCAAAACTCGAGGACCTCGGCTCCGGGCTGGCACCGGTGACACACGGGTGGTTCACCGTCAACGTCCGAGACGCGGGGTGGGAGACCAACGATGCGCTCGGAGCAGCTTGTTTCTTCGAAAGTGATGACGCGTCGTTTGCCCAACTTGGAATCAACGTTCGCGTGTTATCGCCCGGACGCTCCACGTACCTGTACCACGCCGAGTCGAACCAGGAGGCGTTCCTGGTGCTCGAGGGTGAGTGCCTGCTGCTCATCGAAGACGAGGAGCGGCAGCTCCGGGCGTGGGATTTCGTCCACTGTCCGCCGGAGGCGGCACACGCTTTTCTCGCCGTCGGCGAGAGCCCGTGCGTCATCTTGATGGTCGGCGCCCGAACCGACGGCTGGGCGGAGTCGATCATGTATCCACGCTCGGAGCTCGCCCTCCGCCACGGCGTCGGTGTCGAGACGGCCACCGATTCACCGGCCGAGGCGCTGGCCGCGTTCCCCAAGTGGCAACGCCGTCGCCCGGAGGAGTGGGCGTCTCTGCCCTGGGCCTAGTGCCGGGCCCGCCGTACGATCGGCTGCCGGATTACCCGGCGTCCTCCTCCTCGAGCTCTGCTTCGGCTACCGCGATTGCGAGGCCGAACGCGCGGGCCATCTTGCCTGCCGCTGAAGCGACTCGCGCTGTGCCGACAACCGGAGCAACTCCGATCAGGACCTGCTGGACGTCCTCTGCCTCAACCCCGACATCGCTCCCGACACCAAGATTCGTAAGGTACGAAACGGGGGGCGCGTCCACGGCTACGAGCGCGGCGAGACGCACGAGCATCAGCGTCTTCGCGTCGAGGTTCGACCGCTCGATCGACGCAGTCGTCATGTCGGCCAGGAGATCAAGGACCGGTGTCTCACCTTCCTGCATGCTCATCGATGCCTCCTTCGATGCAATAACAGGTTGCATTGCTCCTTCTCGCAGACGCCTGTGGCAGCCGCCTCCCCTCCTTCGGGTGATCCGAGGTCAAACGCGGGTGATGCGGCCGGATCTCACGGCGGAGTCGACGGCCCCGGGATCGGACCAGCGAGTGGGTCAAGTGCGTTAGTGGAGGTGCCGGAGAAAAATAGCGCAGACCTTCTTTTCTTCCGCCTCAATGGCGCGCTCCTTTTGTCTGAGCACCTTTGGATCGGTTGGCAACTTGTGGAAGACGATCGCTAGAGCGCAAATATCCGAGACGACTTCGGGATGCGACTTCAGAATGCGCTTCTCCTCAGCTTCAGACACCGACCCGTTCTGACTGAGAACGCCGGTCTCTCCCGCGGCGAACGCACAGAACGTCCGGACGTCATGGCGGGCCCGGTGGCGAAAAAATGGATCCCGTATGGCCGGCGTGTGCCGATCGACACACCTCTCGATCGCTCCTACGGTGTCAACTCTTCCGCTCGACCCGCAGGCAACACCCGCCAGGAGGACGGCACTCGCGAGGAGGCCGACGGCTACCCAAGGGCCCATTCCCCCAAGAAGCGCCTTCACCAGCTCGAGCCGAGAGGTCGCGCGCACGAATTGGCAGCCTGGGGCGAGGGCGCGACACTCACTCTTGAAGAGGCGAGCGCGATCGCTTTTGGCGGCCCGCTCGAGATGCCGCCGGCATAGATTCAGGAACGCGTGAAACGAAATGCGAGGCAGCGACGCGACGATTCTCAGACTGTCGGAGGGGGCGCACGGGTGGAAGCGTTCTACAAGCAACGGCGTTCCGTAGCGATGGGTCGCAGGTTCAATTCCTGCTCCCGCTATTGAAGAGGCCCCGCGCAAGCGGGCCTTCCTCTCCCTTCGGTGAGCGGTCGTTTGGTTGCCACGCTTGACGACGACGGAGACGTTCGCCGTCTGCGTGTTTCCGCTCGTGTCGGGCGCCGAACAGTTGACCGTGGCGTACGCCCTCCGGCAGCATGACGCCTAGCCACCCCGGAATCTGCAGCTTGTAGACGTTCAGCGCATGGCGCCGTAGGAATTCTTCGGTGGCGGACGGCGTTGAGGCGCTGCCGACGCCGTTACTGAGCCGTGGGCGGTTGTGGGTCGATCGTGACGAGGTCGTTGGTGCCGGGCGCGACCCTGGAGGCAATCTAGGGCGAAGGAGCACCAAGATGATGCGGAAGCACTTCAGGTTCAAGAGGCTGGTTCTAGGCTGCGCGTTCGGCCTTGCGATTGCCGCTTCCAGCGCGTCGGCTGTGCAGGCGAACCCGACTAGTGGGTACGGCCCTCTCGATCCTTGGGCCTACAGCCTGATCCATCGGAGCACGCAGGCGAACGTCGTATCGCCTGCAAATTACGGCCCGCTCGATCCATGGGCCTACGCGGTAATCCATCGCAGTACTTCGGGGAGCATCGTCCCACCAGACGTGCGCGACCACCGACTGGTCGCGCAACTCGTCCAGGCGGATCGCCTGAGCTCGCGATCCACGTTCAACTGGGGCGACGCGGGGATAGGCGCGTCGGTCTCGTTCGGCGCCGTACTCTTGCTGCTGGCGGCTGTCGTACTCGGCCGGCGGTACCGACGGCGGATCGATCGTTCCGGTTTCGCTACCTCATAGCTGCGAGGAGCACAAGGCAAGTGGCGGGCTCGATGGGCCCGCTCCTTGCCTGATCCTGCACGCAAAGGAGTTGGTGCATCGACATCAAGGACCCGCTGAGAGGAGACCGCCGCAGCACCCGCCGACCATTGAAATCAGGGCATGCGTGGAGTACGAATAAGGCGCGCCCACCTGGGTAAGAAAGGCGTCTGTGCTGATGTGTGCAACTCGGACGGAAGGTGGCCGGTACGGCCTCAACCACGCCTCCAAACAGTCCCACTGATTCACGACAGGAGGGGCGTGGAAACCTCACGCCCCTCCGCCGCCTCCGCCGGGGCCGATGCTGACGTACATCGTTCGGCGGCTTCTGTACAGCATCCCCGTGCTCGTCGCGACGAGCTTTCTCATCTTCACGTTCGTGTCCATCTCGGGCGACCCGCTCGGCCGGCTGAGGGCGAACCCGAACGTCACCGCGGAGCAGATCCACGCGATCGAGCACGCGAAGCGGCTCGATCGGCCGGTGATCGTGCGCTACGGCTACTGGGTTCGCGACGCGGTGACGAAGAAGTTCGGGACGACGCTCTTCGGGAATCGCAAGATCTGGCCCGACCTGAAGCGCGTCATGGGCCACACGCTCCAGTTCGTCCTCACCGCACTGATCATCTCGATCATCCTGGGAATCGCGATCGGTGTGTACTCGGCGTTACGCCAGTACTCCTTCTTCGACTACACGGCGACGACCCTGAGCTTCGTCGGCTTCGCGACACCCGTGTTCTGGCTCGCACTCATGCTGCAGGTGCTCGTCGTCCAGATCTACCTCAAGTGGGGAATCAGGGTCTTCTACACGTCGGGTCTTTCGTCGCCTGTCAACGCGGGTCACGGCCTGCACTTCCTCCTCGACCGGGCCCAGCATCTCGCGCTGCCGGTGATCACGCTTGTTGTGCTCAGCACGGCCGTGTACAGCCGGTTCATGCGCGCCTCGATGCTCGAGGTCCTGAGCTCGGACTATGTGCGGACCGCTCGCGCGAAGGGCCTCGTCGAGCGACACGTGATCATGCGACACGCCTTCAGGAACGCACTGATCCCGCTCGTGACCGTCGTTGCGCTCAGCTTCGGGGACTTGTTCGCCGGTGCCATCGTCACCGAGACGATCTTCACGCTCGACGGCATGGGCTTCTACTTCATCAACTCCCTGTTCGCGAGCGATCCATACCCCGTGATGGCCTGGCTCATGGTCGTCGCGATCGTCGTGATCACCTTCAACCTGATCGCCGACATCCTGTACGCCGTCTTCGATCCGCGAATTCGCTACCACTAGCTCACCGAAGTAGCGGGAGCTAGGGCTGCAGGGCGCGCGTGCGAGCACGTTCGAGGACCGGCTCGCCGTGCCGCGCACCATCTGCCCGCATACATCGGGCGTGCTAGACGCTCTTTTCGCCTCGTCCTGTTCGACCGAGCAGGCGATCCACCAATGAGCGTCGAGCGCCGTCGCCGTTGTCCCATTCTTCGCGTGTGGGGCCATCGACATCAAGCTCGGCACCATGTTCGCGAGCGACTTCGGCGGCGGCGGCATACGTGATGAAGCCCAGATCCTCACCTTCGGACTCAGGCAGATCGTCCGGCAGATGAAGGTAGGCGTGGCCGATCTGCCCCTCGTATGTCCCGTCGCCGTCGTCCTCGCTCTTGAAGTAGACGATTGGACGATCCATGGCTCATTCCCTACCCGCCACCGCGCCGCGCAAAAACGGCGTTGAGATCGGGGCCGGGCGCAGGAGCGTTGGAGGAAACCCAGCAACGAGATGTTTGGGACTCGTTTCGAGCTATGCGAGGTCGCTCGGAAGCAGCGAATACATCAAGGCATCGGCGCGCTGCTGGTCGAAGACGAGATAGGAGCGAAGGTGTCCTTCGCGCCGGAAGCCCGCCTTCTCCAGAACGCGCTGCGAAGGCATGTTGTCTGGCACAACGAGCGCCTCGACACGGGCTAGCCCCGCGCCGGTCACCGCCCATCGAGCGAAGAGAGCGACTCCGCGCGAGCCGAGGCCGCGGCGCCGAACACGCGGAATCAGCCAGTAGCCGATCTCTGCCGTGAGCGGCTGACGCCGGAACAGCAGGTTGATGTTTCCGAGCGCCTCACTCGACCCTGCGTCGGCGATTGCCAGCGACAGTCCCTCACCCTTGTCGGCCCGTCCCCACTGACGTTCGATCCACGCCAGACCCTCGGCAGGAGTGAAGCTCGCCGGGACGGTGGTGCCTGACGGGATATCGGGATCGCGGCTCGCCTCCTCGACACAGCCGATGTCGCTCTCGGTCCACTTACGCAGCACAACCACGCCATCGGTGAGCGGAGGGTCAGGGTAAGAGAGCACGACAGGCTGATCGGGCACCTCTTCAGGCTACGCGGCGCAAGCCGAAGCCATGCCTGACCTGGCCAACCCCGATCTTCAGCGTTTGCGTGGGCAGGCCAGCGTTCTCTCTCGCCTGAGGCGCCAGGTATTACCGCTATTCCATAGTCGCGGAAGCCAACGCGGACGAAGCCAGTCACTAGACAGGATGGAGCCGTGGCCCGCGGGGGCGCGGCGTCCGGTCGTTGGCAGAGAGTGGTCGGCGCCTACGCATTTGTCGTGGGTTGCCGGAGTGGGTCCGGTAGAGCCACATACGGAGGTCGCCGACCGATGTTCGAGTCTATGAGGGTAACTGTTGGGCTGGACGTGCATGCGAATTCGGTTCGTCTCGCCGCGGTGCGGGCGGACGAGCTGCTCGAGGAGCGGACGCTTTTTTACGACCACGACGCGGTCGAGCGTGTCCTGCGGGGTTGGCCGGCTGTGCGTTGCTGCTACGAGGCGGGTCCGACCGGCTTCAGTCAAGTCCCGGGACGTGGTGTAGCTCGTCGGCTTGATCGTTGGCTGCTCAGGCCGCGGTGAGCTCGCGGGTCTCCTCTCTGGTTTTGTCTTCTTTCTGATCGTTGAGCAGCGCGTCGAGCGAGTGGATGCTGAGGTAGCGCTTGCCGAGGAGCCATTCGTCGTTTTGTTCGATCACGACGCTGGCGGCGAGCCGGAGCAGCGCTTTGTCGTTGGGGAAGATGCCGACGACGTCGGTGCGCCGTCCGATCTCGCGGTTGACACGTTCGAGCGGGTTGGTCGAGCGCAGCTTCGGCCAGTGGTCGACGGGGAAGGCGTAGAAGGCGAGCAGGTCCTCCTCGGCCTCCTCGAGCAGCGCGGCGACCTTCGGCAGCGGTTTGCGCGGCCTGTCGAGCGCGTCGCCGACGAGCTCGCGTGCGACCGGGCCGCTGGCGGCGTTGAAGATCGGCCGCAGCAGCGCGGCGACCATCCCTTGCTGGTCCTTGCGCACGTGCCCGAGCGCTTCGCGCAGGAAGTGCACGCTGCAGCGCTGCCACGCACAGCCGAGCACCTGGTCGATCGCCTTCTTCAGCCCGGCGTGCGCATCGGAGATCACAAGCTGCACGCCCGTCAGCCCGCGCTTGACGAGTGAGCGGAGGAAGCTGCGCCAGAACGCCTCGGTTTCGGCTTCGCCGACGTCGAGCGCGATCACCTCGCGGTAGCCGGAGTCGTGCACGCCGTACGCCAGTACCAGCGCCTTCCTGACCACGCGGCCGCCGTCACGAACCTTCTCCACCTTCGCGTCGAGCCACAGGTACGGGTAGCGGCCTTCGAGCGGCCGGTTGCGGAATGCGTCCACCTGCTCGTCGAGGCCGGCCTCGTCGGGTTGGGCACCGGCTGCGGTGGCGGGAGCTCGAGCAACGAGAGCCGCTCCACGACTTCACAAACAAAGATCAACACTCGCGACAAGGCGGCGGCTCAACGAATCGTCCTTCACTTGTCGGACTTTCCGACAGGCTGGCGCGCGCAGCCCTCGAAAAATGAGAGTGACGAGCCGAAGTGCTTCAAGCTAGATGTCAGCGACCTCACGGTCACCGGGAAAGCCAGTTCACGAGACTTCGTTAACGGCCAGGTAACCACGGCGACTTCCGCGGCCGGACTCTACGAAGACGAGCAGCAGGCACACGCCGCCTACCAAAGGATCGCCAACGAGAAGCTGGCGAAGTGCATCAGCGATTGGGTGCGTACCCAATCAACCAGCGACGCCAAGATTACGGATAGCTCTTTCGGGAAGCTCGGCTTTCCGAAACTTGGCGACCAGAGCTCCGCCTATCAGATCGCAATGACACTCGAGGCCCAGGGACTCACGCCCACCGCCTACGTCGACCTCGTCTTCATCCGGGAGACGCGAGCGCTGACGTTTCTTGTGTTCCTCGATCTGTTCTCGCCTTTTGACGAACAACTAAAGGAAGACCTGGCTCGAAAGGTCGCGAGCCGAATGCCGACGACCTAGGAGTCAGGCTCGGCCGTAGTCGACCTCCGGCTCCCATTCAAAACGTACGCGCCGGGGCACGCGTTCGAGTCGCGGCTTACGGTCGCGCCTAAGCTGAGCATCATCCGAGGCTCTCGCGTATTTCCCTCTCTCGCGCGACGGCCTCAACGGCGTCATCAGTTTCGATCATCTTGATGAAGCCCTCGGCCCCGAGGATTCGGGCCACCGCCTTGACCGCCACGTAGTCGTCCAGGTCCTTGATCAGAGCATAAGCTCGCTCTTTGCCGATATCGAAGTAGAGGTTCTGAAATTCTGCTCCGGCCGCCTCGACGACGGCTTTGACGAATTTGCGAAGCTCGTCCGGGTTGTCGCGAAATCGCTCGAGTGACTCCGGCGTCGCAGTGCGCAGTTTCATCATGCCTACGGGCATGGTGCCTCCCCGTGTCGAACGAACGAGACTTCGATGATCTCTTATTGCGCCTCAGCGAGCAAGCGTGTCGTCTGATCACCAGCGTGCCGCGCCGAGCGCTTCGGCTTCGCGGACATAGCGCATCGCTCCCACCGAGCGGTAGAAACGAAGCGCAACTTCCCGGTGCGCGTCCGCTCGAGTCGGATGTCCCTCCTCCGCGAACTGCTCAGCTGCCCGCAGCCGTGCATACGCCTCGTCCGGAAGCGAGCCGATGCGGGCATAAATCTGTGCCGCGCGCTCTAGGTTCCGGCCAAGGTACTCAATAGCCGCGGCAACCCACAGGCTCCGCTGCGCACGGTTGTTCTCGAGAGCGTCGAGCTGGTCGACGTTGTCAAGCGTCGCGATCGCGGCAACGGCGCCGGCACCGCCCCAGCTGAGGACGACTTGCTCGACGCGCTCCCAGGTCTCCACCATCTCCGCGGCAAGTCTTTTCGCGGCCTCGAGCTGCCCCGTCGAGAGCAGGACGAATGCCCGGATCGCGAGGGTCGGGCAGAGATTCTGGGCGTCTTTGATTTCTCGGGCACGGGCCAGGGATTTCTCGGTATCCGCGAGCGCGCCGTCGACATCGTCGCGAGCCAGCTGCATAAGCGCACGCACGTTGCGGTTCTGATTCTCCTCGTAGTGCGGTGATCCAGCCTCGATCTCTGCGACGAACCCCTCCGCAAACTTGTCTGCGTCGTCCCAGCGGCCGCCCCAATACGCGTACTGGGCGCTGTGGCTGCGGAGGAAGCGGTGCCAAACTCCTACTCCCAGCCGCTCGGCCTCGTGAAGACCTTCGGAGTAAACAGAGAAGCTGCGTGAGAGATCACCCGTCATCGCCGTCAAGACCGCGAGGTTCAGATAACCGCGCGCGCTCTCGGGTGAGTTGATCCGCCGTGCAAGCTTCAGGCTCTGCTCGACGTCCTCGAGCCCCGCCGGCTCGTCTCGCTCGACACGAGCGGTGCCAATTGTGTTGAGGCTGTGCACTCGGATGTCGTCGAGGTCGAGCGCCCCGGCCATCTCCAGTGCCTGGTGGCCCAGCGCGATCGCTGCGTCGAGTCTTGCCCGCAGCAGGTTGAGCCGCGCGGCGTGGCTGAGGACGAAGGCCTTCGTCCAGGAGTCTGGCTCCGGCTCGATGAGGTCGAGGGCTCGATCGAGGTGCTTCGACGCACGGTCGTACTCACCGACGTACGACGCGAGCTCCGCGAGGATGATCTCGGCTTCGGCAGCCGCGGCGCTGTCGCCTGCAGCGAGCAGTCCGTCGCGTGCTGCAACGAAAGCCTCGGCGCCCGTCCCATTGCCTCGGTACAGCGCGCGTCCGCGATGAAGCTCGAGCTGCGGCCTTTCGCGGTCATCCGCAGGCCAGAGCTCGAGTGCCCGTTCATACAGACGCGCCGCCGCGGCAAAGGCGTTCAGAGCAAAGGCTCGGTCTCCTGCACGGCGGAGCGCGAGGCGCGCGCCCACCGCGAACGGCTTCGTCGGGTCCAGCTCATGCGCCGAGACGTAGTGATGGGCGACCATCTCGGCGTGGTCGTCTGGCCGACCGAGCGACTCAATCCACTCGGCGACAATCCTGTGCTTCTCCGCCCGTTCGACGCGCGGGATCTGGCTGTAAGCGACGTCTCGGATGAGGATGTGCCCAAACACCCATTGGCTGTCGCCCGCGATCGAAGAGGTGCGCGAACGCCCTACGAGCTCCTTCCGTTCGAGCAAGCGGAGACGCTCCTCGATGGACCACCGGTCGACTGCGGCAACGGCTGTGAGGCTTCCGGTCCAGAACACCTTGCCGATCACGGCCGCCGCCTGAAGGAGGTCCTTCTCGGCGGCAGTAAGGGCGTCGAGGCGCGCGGCGATCAGCCCTTGCAAAGTTGCCGGCTGCTCTTCGTCGACTCGGCCACGTTCGAGAAACAGCCTCGTGTACTGCTGGGCGTAGAGCGGATTTCCGGCGGCCTGCTCGAGCAGTGCGGTTCGCGTCTCTGCCGAGAGCGCCCCCGATCCGAGCAACGCGGAGACGATCTGCGCGACATCCTGGTCGGGAAGTGCTGAGAGTGCGAGCATCGAACTGTTGGGTCTGTTCGCACCCCAGCCCGGCCTCCTTTCGAGTAACTCGGGCCGCGCCGTACACACCAGGAGTAAGGGAACATCGGTCGCCCATTCGAGTAGATGCTCGATGAAGTCGAGCAGGTCGCCGTCGGCCCAATGCAGATCTTCGACGACGAGCACGAGGGGGCGCACCTGTGCGACTGCTTCGAGGAAGCGCCGCCACGCGAAAAAAGCCTCGGACCGTCGGTCCTCCCAGGTGCCGTTCCTACTCGCAAGTCCGACGAGAGGACGAAGGTGACTCTCGACCCATTCCGCGTCCGGGTCATCACGAAGCACTTCGCCGACCGCCGTCCGCAGCTTCTCGGCGACATTCGCGGCGGAATCCGCCTCCAGGATCCCGGCCTGCGTCTTAATGATCTGACCCAGCGCCCAGAATGTCACGCCTGCGCCGTACGGAACGCAGCGTCCCTGGCGCCAGTTGACATCCGCCGCCCGCTCCCTGAACTCGTGCAGCAACCGCGATTTGCCGACGCCGGCACCCGCCGTCAGCGTCACAAGCCGCAGGGCGCGCTGAGCCCGGATCGTCGAGAGCGCCGCCTGAAGTGAATTGAGTTCGCGGCGCCGTCCCACGAGCGGCGTCCCATGCACTCCCAGCCGGCCGGCGTCGCTGCGAAGCGCAAGAGGCTCCCAGACTTTGAGCGGTTCGGCTTTGCCCTTGACCAGGACCGGCTCGACTTCCCGGTATTCCATCGCCTCGGACGTTGCGCGGTAGGTTCTCTCGCTGACCAGAATGCCGTTTATCGGTGCCGTCGACTCCAGACGTTCCGCCGTGTTGACGACATCGCCGAGCGCCATCCCCTCGCCCGCCTCCGGCCGCGCGGCGAGTGCGACCAGCGCCTCGCCCGTATTGACGCCGATGCGCACCTGCAGCTCCGCGTCTGTGCGAACCCAGTCTCTGATCGCAAGTGCCGCCCGCACGGCGCGCTCAGGATCGTCCTCATGGGCTATTGGAGCGCCGAAGATCGCCATGATCGCGTCGCCGATGAACTTCTCGACGGTGCCGCCGAACCGCTCGAGCTCCGAGCGCAGGCGCGCATGGTAAGGAGCAATGAACGCGCGAACTGCCTCGGGATCCAGCAACTCGGCGCGCGAAGTGAAGCCCACAAGATCGGCGAACAAGACCGTGACGATCTTGCGCTCCGCACGCGCGGCCGGCGCCGCGCCAAGGGGGGTCGCGCACGCGAGGCAGAAGCGCGCGATGTCGGGGTTCTCCTGCCCGCAGTTGGAGCAGATCAACATGGTGGGAGCCTAGGCTCGTCGCGCTTCGGGTTCCAGCCCCTGTCGAGCGAAGCGACAGTCAAATCCCGCCGTGTGGTGTAACTCGTCGGCTAGATCGTGGGCTGCTCGGGTCGTGAGCTGCAATCTGGGTCCCCGACCGCGTGTGGCCGCCCGCGTGATCGGTGCCCCGCTCGCAAACCGTCGGCATGGCCTAGGTGGACCGCTCGCCGACGCGCCGGGCTACCACGCTGGGGCCCGCCATGTGAAGACGCTAGTTAAATTGGAGCGTCCGCTTCTCGAACAGCTCGCCGATGTAGACCGCGGCCTCCTCATCGTTCTCCCGCGACAACGCGTCGTCACCGTTGGGGGAGAGTCCAAATTCGCTGGCAGTCCAAGCCAAGCTGCCCCCGCGCCCCGACGGGCGCGGGCATCAATGCCTCCACGACCTCATCCACCTGCGCGCGTAGTGCGGTCAGCTTGTCGATCAGGTCACGCTCGCGCTTACTCACGCCGCCTCGCCAGAACCTGAACACGCTCGGATCATCGTGATCACCATTAGAGCCTTCATGTGGTAGCCCTCTCTGTAGTGGTAGCTCAAACGCCACGCCGCGAGTCACGAAACGATGCCGGCCCGCCCTTCAGAGAAAGGGCGAGCCGTTGGGAAGGCAGTTCCGTGTCGCCCGAGACGGGCCACTGCTTCCTCGCTGGCAATGTTGGCTGCCTCGATGCCGACGCCATGACCCACGTGAGTCATTCGGACCCTGCGCGACGACGCACACGCTCCTTGGTCGTTGCCTTGCGCGTGGCCCGCTCGGTACGGCCTACGCGACCGCCGTCTGTAACCCGCGAGCTATAGGCGCCGCGGCGACCGCGTAAACCAACGGTGCGCCGGCTGGCGCTGGCGCTACCGTCTGCTCTGACTTGCGGCCTGAAGTTGCGCAGCAACTGGCCGAGGTGCAGACTCGAAAGCGTGTCCGAGCTCAAGCCGCTCGGCGTCGATATCGAGGACGCCATCGACCGGGTCCGTGTCCCTGCTTACCTGATCGACAGGCATGGGATCATCCGCTGGCTGAATCCAGCCGCGCGCAAGCTCGTGGGGGACGTGCGGGGCCGCCAGCTCACCTCTGTCGTCGCGCCCGAGGAAACGCGGCGGGCGCGGGAGGTCTTCACCCGGAACCTTGTCGGACCACCAGCCGGCTCGGACAACAAGGCCGTGCCGATCGGCGCGGACGGTGAGCGGCTGTCCGTGGAGGTCAGCGCCGTTCCGCTCCGCAGCGGCGATGGCCATGTGATCGGCGTCTTCGGCCAGGTCAAAGACGTGGAAGAGGACGACCCACCTCCGCCGCCCCATCCGAGCCTGACGCCGCGGCAGGCCGAGGTGCTGCACCTGCTTGAGCATGGCCGCTCGACCGAGCGATCGCGCATGAGCTCCACCTCAGCACCGAGACGGTGCGGAACCACATCCGCCACCTCATGCGGGCGCTCAACGCCCACTCGCGCCTCGAAGCCGTCGCGATCGGGCGGCAAGAGCACCTCGTCACGAGCTGACCCGCGAGGGAAGAGTGAAGGCGGCGGGAATCGAATCCGCGTCCGCAGCGCGCGCTCTGCATGCTCTCACGCCGCGCCTTTCCGGAAGATCCGGCGTCACTCATTTCCTGAAGCCACTTGCCCCGCTGCGCAACTCCTCATCGCTTCACCGACATGGCCGCACCGGAGCACGTGCACCAGCTGGGCAATGGCAAACATCCACCGCTGCACCCCGGAGAACGCCGCCGCGCGTAGTCCCGCTCGCGCGGGAGTACCCCTCCGCGCAGATCGGCTCTCGATGCATGCGCGCGTACAGGGGCCGGGATGCAGGGACCCGCGCGTCGCTCGCGCGCGGGGGTACTGGGCCGGGCGGCCGGGCCCCTCGTTCGCGCGCGCGCGCGCCGGCGCGCGGTCGGGTTCGACGCGCGCACAGCGTTCGCAGTAGAGGAGCTTGCGCAAGAAGTGGTCGTCGGCAGAACGGCCCGGTTAGCTGGTATGAGCGGCCGCGCGCCTCGGGAGCTGTGCGAAGCTGGCCCTCGTGGCGCGTGTTGAGACCGCGGACGGCGTCGTGCTGGACGTGCGTGACGAGGGGCAGGGACGGCCGGTCCTGCTCCTCCACGGGTTTCCGGACTCGTCGTACGTCTGGCGTAGCCAGATCCCAGCGTTGGTGGGGGCCGGGTTCCGCATCGTCGCGCCGGACCTGCGCGGCTTCGGCGCGTCGGACAAGCCGCAGGACGTCGACGCCTATCGCATCACCACGCTCGCCGACGACGTCATGGCGATCCTTGACGCCTTTGAGCTCGAGCGCGCAAACGTCATCGGGCACGATTGGGGAGCCGGTCTCGCCTGGGTGTTCGCCGGGTTGCACCCGGGTCGCGTCGAACGCTTGGTTGCTATGTCCGTCGGACATCCCAATACGCAAGGCATGCCTTCGGTCGCGCAACGAGAGAAGTCGTGGTACATGCTCTGGTTCCAGTTCGAAGGCCTTGCGGAGGAGCTCTTGCCCCGCGACGGCTGGCGACTCCTGCACGAGTGGACGCGCGGGAACGGCGACGTCGAGCGCTACGTGCGAGAGCTCGAACGGCCGGGAGCGTTGACGGCCGGGCTCAACTGGTACCGGGCGAATCTCTCGCCGTTGCGCGAGCTGCAGGCTCGCCGAGAGTTCCCCAAGATCGCCGCACCGACGATGGGCATGTGGTCGAGCGGTGACGACTATCTGCTCGAAGGGCCGGTGGAGCGTTCGGGCGAGCACGTGACCGGCGGTTGGCGATACGAGCGGATCGATGACGCGAGCCACTGGCTCCAGCTCGACGCATCAGCCCGCGTCAACGAGCTACTGCTCGATTTCCTCGGCTAGAACCGGCCTGCGGTCGTCGCCGAGGCTCATCGTCTGCGGCCCACTTGTGATGACGCTAGTCCCGGCGTTAGCCTCGCAGTTACCAGCACTCCCGTCGAGGAGAACACATGTGGCGCGCAGATCAGCGACACCGCACCGCATCTCGAGGCGCAGACGACTGAGGTCGGTGTGAGCTCGGTCGTCGTTTGCGGCGGCGGCGGCGTCGGCTTGTGCACCGCGATGATGCTCGCCCGCGACGGCCTCGACGTCACCATGTTCGAGGCGGACCCCGCAGAGCCGCCGGCGCCAGTTGATGCGTGGAGCTCGTGGACGCGCAAAGGCGTCGCGCAGTTCCGTCAACCCCACAACTTGTTCGGCCGTTTTCGGCAGATCTGCGACGACGAGCTACCCGGATTGACGGACAAGCTGCTCGCGGCGGGTTGCGTGTGGGTCGACTTCCTCGAGTCCCTTCCACCCGGCATCGGCGACCGCTCTCCGCGGCCCGGTGATGACCGGTTGCGGTTCGTGACCGGCAGGCGCCCGGTTGTCGAATCCGTGCTTGCGGAGGCCGCACGTGGGGAGCCCGGCGTGAATGGGCCGACGCAGCCCGTCCGCGAAGTGGCTCGCGGAACTCGGAGCGACCGAGCCTTACATCGAATCGGAGGACTGCGGCTTCGTCTACTACACGCGGTACTTCACCGGCCCGACGAGACCGAAGCGGATCGCGGGCTCGCTAACTCCGTACGGCAGCATCTCCCTGCTCACACTCGATAGTGACAACGACACCTGGTCGGTGACCTCTTCGCGATGAGTGGCGATCCACCGCTCAAGATGTTGCGCTTCACCGATCGTTTCAACCGCGTCGTGCAGTCATGCCCACTTCAGGCGCAGTGGCTCGACGGCGAGCCGATCACCGATGTCCTCCCAATGGCCGGCGTGCTCGACTGCTACCGGCGCTTCGTCGTCGACGGGCGTCCGATCGTCACAGGCTATGCCGCCGTCGGCGACGCCTGGGCGTGCACGAATCCGTCGGCCGGCCGCGGGATCAGCGTCGGCATGATCCACGCGCAACTACTGCGCAAGGCCGTGCACGAGCATCTCGGCGATCCCCGCGCCTTCGCACAGATGTGGCACGACTACACGGAGGAAGGCGTGCAGCCGTTCTATCGCAACCAGATCGCGGCCGACCGAGCGCGGCTCGCCGAGATGAACGCGATCCGGCAAGGCATCGAGCCGCCCCCACAGAACGGACCGATGACGCGACTGATCGTCGCCGCGGGCTCGGACCCCGACGCGTTCCGGGCCTTGATCGAGACGGTGCAACGCCTCGCATTGCCACAGGACGTTTTCCAGCGGCCCGGCATGATCGAGACGCTCGAGCGCCACGGAGGCGAGCAACCCAACCCTGCCCCGGGCCCCGACCGCGAGCAGCTCCTCAGCCTGCTCGCGTGAACCCGCTGCGATCGCTCGACCTCTCCCACCAGAAATCCCATCGCACTGAACGGCGCGCCGTCCGCGATGCCGCGAGAGCCAGGACCGAAAGCCCTGGCTCTCTCTGACGCGGGTCAGACGAAAGCGCGCCTGGTGGCGACCGAGCCGGCACAGGCGTAAGCTCTCGGCGTGAGTAGCGAGGCGATGGAGGTCGTCAACCGCTGGCGAGCATCGAATTTCGAGCGTCGAGCGGTTGAGGACGTCCTTGCAGAAGACGTGGAGTGGGTTGTCCCGAAAGGCGGCGGAGTAACCACGCTGCGCGGAGTCGACGCAGTTCTCCGTTGGTACGAGGGTGGGGGGGCGCCGACGAGGGAGCGCCAGAGGATCTCGGAGGCGCGGAGAGTGTCGACGTCTCGGAAGAACGGGGCGAGCTGGAGGATTTTGGACAGGGCCGCGTCGGCTCGGTCAATCGATTGATCTACACGTGGAAGGAGTCGGGCGAAGTCGCGGACGTGAAGACCGCCCGGCTCGTCTACACGGTGCGCGACGGGAAGATCGTTCGTTACGAGCTCGAGAACCTCGACGAGTCCGAAGTCACAGGCGCTCCCGCCCACTGATTGGCAGCTCTTCCGCCTTCACCGCACTCCTCGTTCTGCCGCCTCGCCCTTGTTGAGCACGTTCTCGCCGGCGACGACCTCGCCTCGAGCGGGTAACAGCTCTCGCGCGTGAACGACAGGCGCTCGCCGGGGTGGCACCACCCGCGCGAGCAGGAGTCCCGCGTTTCGCCGAAGACCGGGCCGACCGGGGGTCCAGCCGCCGGGGGTCGAGTCTTGTGCAGTCGCTGCACGAGCACGTGGGCACTTGCGGCCCTCCGATCCGGCGAGCGAGTACGTCAGTCCGATGCGTAGTCGAAGCGCGTTGCGAAGGCGCAGTTTCCGCGCAGTTCCCAGCTGAACGGCTCATCGTCGACGCGCAGCTCGTCCGCGAAATACTCCTCGCCGCCGCGCTCATAGCCCGGGATCCCGCAGGCGACGGCGTGGTTCTCGTCGGCGCGCCGCGAGACGCGCAGCTCCGCGCGCTCGCCGACGCGCAGGGACTTCCCATCGGTGGCGAGCTCGACGAGCGCCGGACGCACCGCGATCAGGTCAC
The DNA here is from genome assembly GCA_046727655.1 of Actinomycetota bacterium. Lineage (GTDB taxonomy): Bacteria > Actinomycetota > Thermoleophilia > Gaiellales > Gaiellaceae > 3-1-20CM-4-69-9. Next base: position 2,359 of record JBKPDB010000079.1, on the reverse strand, counting down.
TCGGCTTCCGCACCCACGGCAGCCTCACGATGTGCGGGCCCCCGCGCCTTCCGAGCATGATCTCCGCGAGCGCCGACCGCTGAGCGTCGTCACCGCGTTCGTCGACGTAGAGAACGAATCGCCACGGCGATCCCGGCTCGTCGTCGTCGTAGCGAAGTGTCATCGCGACGCCGAGCCCGTCGAGCTCGACGTTATCGGCGCGACCCTCCTCGATCCGCCAGCCGAGCAGGCCGAAGCAAATACCTGTCGTGGAACGGCCTCCGATGAAGCCGTCGACCATTCGACACGGGCAGATCGCGTCGCAGTTGCACGACTCGAGGTACGCGCCCGCGATCCGCCAACCCACGTCCTCAGTAAATCACGCGCGGCTTACGCGAGCGCGTGTCCGACCGACGCCGTGTGAAGGGAAGAAGCTGGCCGCGAGGAATCGGCACCTCTGCGCCGGTTAAGCCTCTCGCGCGCCAGAGCGTGCCGAGCCTCTGCCGCAGGGCGACCTGGCTGATTAGCCGTTGTTCTGACCAGGCGCGTTCCTAGACTCGGCACATGCTGTGTGCCGTTTGCGGTTATGAGGAGGTAGCGGCGTTCAAGTTCTGCCTGAGTGCGGGGTCGCGGTGGCGACGAGGACATCGGAGCAGCGCAAGGTTGTGACCGTGCTCTTCTGCGATGTCGTCGGTTCGACGGCGCTTGGGGAGTCGACCGACCCTGAGGCGCTGCGGGCGCTGTTGGCTCGCTACTTCGAGCTGATGAAGGCGAGCGTCGAGCGCCATGGCGGTACGTTGGAGAAGTTCATCGGCGATGCGGTAATGGCCGTGTTCGGCGAACCGGCTGTACACGAGGACGACGCTCTTCGGGCTTGTCGGGCGGCCGGCGAGATGCTAGAGGTGCCGAGCATGCTCTCGATCCTAGAGAGGGTCCAAGAGGGACCGCTGCCGCGATTCCGCGCTCGAAATCGAGACCTGCAGAGAGGTCCCGAATCGAAGCCCGAAGCCGGCGGAGGTACCCCCGCGCGAGCTGAGCCTCATCTCGTGCGGACTGCCGGGGCAGTGATTCCGTCGCGGTCATGGGCTGGAACCGGACGGCGCCTCGGTAAGAGCGGATGTCTCCCGATCTCAGGGGTTTTGTCACCGGTTGTCGGTGAGGCAGCGGTTGCGGCGCCGCGTAATGCTGGGACGAGAGAGACAGACCTCTGCTTGGAGGGCTCAAGAACGAATGAGCAATTTGATCACCAACCACGCGTCCAGTCGGCTGCATCCGGACCTACCGCAAGCGGGGCTATCCGATCGACGCCGGGCCGCGGCGCACCTGCCGGGCCGAGCGAGACAGAGGTCGCGGTCCCCCGATCGTGCCCGCGCCCACAGACCAGCTTTTGCGAAAAGCAGGGAGCGATGACGTCTGTTTGCCCACACAGCCGTGAGCTCGCCGAACGCGTGTCGAACGGAACGCACGTGCGGCTGCTTTGGCGGCAGACGACGAGGCAGTTGTGGGTCGAGGTGCGGGATGCAGACAGCGACCGGGCGGGCCGCGATCCCGGTGCGTCCGAGCAGGCGCTCGATGCCTTCCACCACTCTTACGGCCTATGCCAGCTTGCACGGTATCCGGGTCGCACCCGAGTCGCTTTCGGTTTCTGGGGGCAGCTCGCAAGCAGCCCGCACCGAGTGCCTTGAGCAGTGACCCATTCCGTCCGGGGATCGCCCAGATAGAGCACATCGCCCTGGCGACGAAGGATCTCGAACGCCTGCGCGACTTCCATCAGCAGCTCGGGGTGGTGGCCTCGCCGCCTTGCTCAGATCCCGACACCGGCGTTCGCAGCTGCGTGCTGGATTTTTGCGGCGTCCGTTTGGAGTTGTTCGAGCGGCCGGCCAGCGGGGAAGGTGTCGCCGACGTCAGGCGAGCGCCGGGATTTGTGCACCTCGGTTTTGCGCTCGGATCCGCCGACGCCGTCGACGAGCTCAGCCGCGTCATCGACTCGGCCGGCCACCGCGTGCTCGAGCCGCCGCGCCGCAGCGGCGGGCTGGGTCGTTACGAGAGCGTCGTCCTCGACCCCGACTGCAACCGGCTCAAGCTCACCGTCTGAGCGAGGGCGACGCCTGGAGCGTGGCCGCAGCCGCTCTAGAATCGCGTCGTGGGAGTGCAGCCGGCTCCGCTCGTCGAGCGCGAGCTCGAGCTCGAGATGCTGGAGCGATTGCTCGCCGCCGCCCGCGCGGGCTCAGGCGGGGCTGTGGTCTTCGAAGGGCCGGCGGGGATCGGCAAATCGAGTCTGCTCGCGGCCACTCGGGCCGCCGCGGCGGCAGAACTGCGCGTTCTGTCGGCGCGGGGCGGCGAATTAGAACGCGAGTTGCCGTTCGGGATCGTCCGGCAG
>JBKPDB010000078.1:0-19419 GCA_046727655.1 Actinomycetota bacterium | reverse complement strand
GTCGCCACGAAGCGCCAGAAGAACCGCCGATAGAGGTCGAACGCCTCGCCGAGTACGCCGCTGACGCTCATTGCGTCGATCCTACGTCTACGCGACGTCTGCGGCCCAGTCGCCGTAGAGCGACGTGTAGAGGCCGCGGCGTGCGAGCAGCTCGTCGTGCGTCCCCTGTTCGATGACCCGGCCGTGCTCGAGCACGACGATCAGGTCGGCGTCCCTGATCGTCGACAGCCGGTGGGCGATGATGAACGCCGTCCGGCCGGCGAGCAGCAGCCGCAGCGCACGTTCGATCTTGCGTTCGGTGCCGATGTCGACGGACGAGGTGGCCTCGTCGAGGATGAGGATGCGCGGGTCGGCCAGCAATGCGCGTGCGAGCGCGATGAGCTGGCGCTGGCCGAGCGAGAGGCGCGACCCTCTCTCCTGGAGCTCGGTCTCGTAACCGTCCTCGAGCCGGAGGATGAACTCGTGCGCACCGACCGTGTGCGCCGCGTGTACGACCTGGTCGGGCGTCGCATCTGGACGGCCGAAGGCGATGTTCTCGGTGACCGTGCCGGCGAAGAGGAAACCCTCCTGCGGGACGATTCCGAGCTGTCGTCGGAGCGACGCCTGCGTAACGTCGCGTAGATCGTGCCCGTCGATCGTGAGTCGCCCCTCGCGCGGGTCGTAGAAGCGTGCGAGCAGCTTCGCGATTGTGGACTTACCGGCGCCGGTGTGGCCGACGAGGGCGACGGTCGTCCCAGCGGGGACGTCGAGGTCGAGCCCGTGCAGCACCTCCGGCCCGTCGCCGTAGCCGAACCGGACGTCTTCGAACCGAACGTGCCCCTCGACGTGCGGCGTCGGTCGTGCCGAGGGGCCGTCGACGACCTCCGGCTCTTCGTGCATGACGTCCATGATCTTGTCGAGCGCCGCCGTCGCGGACAGGAAGGTGTTGTAGAGCTGCGACAGCTGCTGAACGGGATCGAAGAAGTTCTGCACGTAGAGCATGAAGGCGAAGAGCGTCCCGAGCGTGACGTCGCCGTCGAAGTAGAGGTGTCCGCCGTAGCCGAGCACCACGGCGAGGGCGACCGACGAGAGCAGGTCGACGAACGGGAAGTAGAGGCCGTTGAGGACGACCGTCTCCATGTTCGAGTCGCGGTAGCGCTCCGTGACTTCCCGGAAGTTCCGCTTGGTCGCCTCTTCGCGTGTGAAGGCCTGGACGACGCGCATGCCGGCGATGTCCTCGGCGAGCGTCGCCGTCACGAGACCCAGCCGCTCGCGGACGGCCCTGTAGGCGCGGGTGGAGCGCATGCGGAAGATCACGGTTCCGACGCTCATCAGCGGGATGACGGCGAGCGTGGCGAGCGCCAGGCGCCAGTCGAGAATGAAGAGGAGGATCGCCGTGCCGAGCAGCGTCAGCGTGTTCTGGACGAGGCTCGTGACGCCGTCGGTGACGAGCTGGTCGATCGCCTCGACGTCGTTCGTCAGGCGGCTGATGATGACACCCGCGCGCGTGCGCTCGTAGAAGCCGAGGGAGAGGCGCTGCAAGTGCCGGAAGAGGCCGATCCGAAGATCGGCCAGGATCCGCTCCCCGACCCAGCCGGTCAGATACGTCTGGACGTAGCTCATCGCCCAGTTGAGGAGCCCGGCGGCCAGGAACGCGCCGACGATCCACCAGAGCTTCTCGAGGTCGTTGTTCCCGATCGCGTCGTCGACGGCGTACTTCGCCAGGAGCGGCGGCGCCAACGCGGTGGCGGTCGCCGCGAGGAGAGATGCGATCGACAGCGCTGTGCGGAGCTTGTACGGCCGCGTCAGGCGGGCCAGCGTCGCGACCCGACGCCGCGTCCGCCGCCACGACCAGTCCTCGACCTGCGCGCCGCGCTGCGCGCTCAGGTGGCTGCCCGGCTGCCAGACTCTCATGGGCGGCGGGAACCTTTCGCGACCGCGGCGCCTCTGGCGGAGCTGGGGCTCGTGACCTCCGCGTCGTCTCGGGGCGCGGGCGCGGCGGTGTCTCTGGGTACACGCGCGTACATCCCCACCCGGGAGGGGAGAAGTGCCACCCGCCACCCGCGGTCGACGCTATCGGAGAAATGCACACGCGGCTGTGTCGATTGAGTGCGGCTTCGCCTCACGACGCCGCCTCCAGCGCATCGACCTGCGCCCGTGCCTCCACGGCGTCCGCGAATTGCCGCTCGAGCAGACCGTGCTCGTAGATGTCGCGGTAGACGTGGCTCTCCTCGAGCAGTTCCTCGTGCTCGCCGCGCGCCGCGATGCGGCCGTCGTCCAGCACCACGATCTCGTCGGCCAAGGCGATCGTAGAGAGGCGGTGCGCGATGATCAGTGTCGTCCGGTTCCGCATCGCCTCGCGCAGCCCGAGCCGGATGCGCGCCTCCGTCGACGCGTCGACCGACGCGGTCGCGTCGTCCAGGATCAACACGCGAGGGTCGACGGCGAGCGCACGCGCGATCGCGAGCCGCTGTCGCTGACCTCCCGACAGCGTGATGGCCCGCTCCCCGATGACGGTCTCGTACCCGTGCGGAAGCCGCTGGACGAATTCGTGAGCCTGCGCCAGGCGTGCGATCCGCTCCACTTCTGCATCGTCGAGCTCGGGCGCGCCGAACGTGATGTTCTCGCGCACTGTCGCTGAGAAGAGGAACGGCTCCTGGGAGATGACGCCGATCGAGCGGCGCAGCGACGTCAGGGTGACGTCGCGGACGTCCACGCCGTCGAGCAACACGCGGCCGCCCGTGACGTCGTAGAACCGCGGAACGAGTGACGTCAGGGTGGTCTTCCCCGAACCTGTATGCCCGATCAACGCAACCGTCCTGCCGGGTGCGAGGTCGAGGTCGATGTCCTCCAGCACGGGGCGCGCGCGGAGATACTCGAAGCTCGCGTGCTCGAAGCGCAGGCGGCCGGGACCGGGCGGCAGCTCGGCTGCGTCGGCCCGTGTGGCGATCTCCTCCGGCTCGTCCATGACCTGGAAGATCCGCTCACCGGAGGCGGTTGCGCGCTGCGCCTGCCCGATCCACATTCCGAGTGAGCGCAGCGGCATGATCAGCATCCCGAGGTAGAGGTTGAAGGCGACGAAGCCGCCGACCGTGAGCTCCCCGCTCGAGACCATGCGCGCGCCCACCAGCAAGACGGCAGCCTGAGCAAGCATCGGCACCCAGGAGATGAAGGGGACGTACAGGGCGCGTTGACGATTCGCGCGGAGGGTCTGCTGGAAGACAGCCTCGGAGCGCGCCCTGAACTTGCGTTCTTCCTGGGGCTCTTGTGCGAACGACTTGACGACGTGGACGCCGACGATGTTCTCCTCGGCCACGGTCGCAACGTCGGCGAGCTTCTGCTGCACCTCGCGCAGGGTGGGATGGGACACGTGGCTGTAGCGATACGCAAGGACGACGAGGATCGGCGTGGTCGCGAGCACGATCAGCGCGAGCTTCCACTGGAACACGAAGAGCACCGCCGTCACGGAGACGACCGTGAGCACGTTCTGGAAGAAGAAGATCAGGCCGTAGCCGAGGAAGAAGCGCACGCCCTGGAGGTCGACGGTGGCGCGCGACATGAGCTGGCCCGTCTGGTGGCGGTCGTAAAAGCCGAATGAGAGCCTGACGAGATGGGCGTAGAGCCCCTGACGCATGTCCATCTCGACCGCAAGCGCCTGCTTGCCGGAGATCAACCGCCGCCCGGCCATCAAGCCCGCGCGCGCGAGCCCAAGGCCGACGATCGTGGCGACGAACAGCCAGAGCTTGCCCGCGTCGTGCGGTGCGATCGCCTCGTCGATGACGTTCTTCGTCACCCAGACGAGCGCGATCTGTGCGCCCTGCGACCCGACCGCGAGCACGATGGAGACGACGAGTGAGAGCTTGTACGGGCGCAGGAAGCCCAGCAGGCGTGCGAATGTGACGCGATACGGAACACCGCTTTGCGCTTTCACCCCCGAAATCTAGCCGCGGTCTTGCGTTTTAAAGCTGTGCCAGTTCGGCGCGGATGGTGCCGGCGGCGGTGGCCGTCAATTGCCGATTCGCAGGATTGTTGAGCCAACCGCTGGCACCGGATGGATGCGGCAGCGGTATGACCGTCGCCTCGCCGAGCTCGTAGCGTCTCCCGACCGTGTCCGCCAACCCGGTGAGACCCAGGAGGCGGCGGATCGCGATCCCGCCGACGGGAACGATCAGCTTCGGCCGGATGATCTTCAGCTCCCACTCGCGCCAGAAGGCGCACAACTGCTGCTCGTGTGGCGTCGGCGTGCGGTCGCCTCGGCCCGACGGCGACGGTCCCGGATAGCAGCGGGTCACCGATGCGCAGTAGAACGTGGAGTAGAACTGATCCTCTTCCATCTCGAGCCAGCGCCTGAGAGTCCGCCCCGCGCGGCCGCGCCACGGCCGCCGCTCGGTGCCTTCGACGGCGCCCGGCGCCTGGCCGAACATGTACGCGGGCTGACCGAGGTACTCGTTGCGGACGGGGAGGGATTCCAGGGGATAACCCGCCTCGACGCACGCGCGGCAGACGCTGAGGTCGCGTTGCAGCGAGGCGAGCGAGCGATACGACGAACGCCGGCGCGTCAAGCGCGCACGACGACGAACCAGTTTCCCTCGAACAGAACCGCACCCGCGAGCTCGGCAGCGAGGCGCTCGGCGGTGAAGACCCGCTTGTAGACCGTCCAGATGGAGCCGTCCTTGAGCCGGCGCTCCTCCCAGCGCTCGGTGGGCTTGTCGTCGCGATGGACTGACGCGACGATCACGAGCTCCGGTGCAACGCGACGCGCTTCTGCGAGGAACCGCGCGCGCTCGTCCGCCTCGAGGTGGCAGTAGAAGTAGCTCGCGAAGACCCGTTCGAACGTTCCGTCCGCAAACGGAAGCGAGAGCGCGTCGCCGCGGACGAACTCCGCCGAGGGCGCCTGTCCGCGGGCGAGCTCGAGCATGCGCTCGCTCGCGTCCAGGCCGACGACCTCACCGCGCAGGTGCCTGGTGAGGAAGCCCGTGCCGCAGGCCACGTCGAGCGTTCGCTTCGGCGGGAGGTCGGCGATGACCTGCTCCAGCACGTGCAGCTCGTCATTCCAGCCTGGCCGGTCGCGGTCGGCAAAGAGGCCTCGCCCGAGCCACCAGTCGTCGTACTCCGGCGCGCGCTGGTCGTAGTACGTCTTCACGCTTCTTAGAGTACGCGCGGTGGAGTCGAAGCTCGAGTCGGTGCCGAATTTCTCGGAAGGACGGGACCGCGAGACGATCGACGCAATCGGCGAAGCGCTTGCACGGGAAGCTGACGTTCTCGACGTCCACTCCGATCCCGATCACAACCGGTCGGTTTTCACGCTCGTTGCGGAGGAGCGGTCGCTGATCGAGGCGCTGCTCGCCGGAATCGCACGCGCACGCGAGCGCATTGACCTCCGGCGCCACGTCGGAGCCCATCCGCGCATCGGCGCGGCAGACGTCGTTCCGATCGTCGCACTCGATCCCGAGCAGCGCGAGCGTGCCGGCGAGTGCGCTCTGACGCTCGCGGGCCGCGTCGGCTCAGAACTGGGGCTGCCGGTCTTCCTCTACGGCGACAGCGCGCCCGGCCGCGGGCCCGCGTTCTACCGTCGAGGCGGGCCGCAGGCGCTGCAGCGCCGGATCGACGACGGCGAGCTAGAACCGGACTTCGGGCCGAGGCGTCTCGAGCCGAGCGCCGGCGGCGTGATCGTCGGCGCACGCCGGCCGCTGATCGCCTTCAACGTGAATCTGGCCACAGAGGATGTGGAGATTGCGCGCGCGATCGCGTCGGTGGTCCGCGAGCGAGACGGCGGGTTCGTTGGCGTGCGGGCGCTCGGCCTCGGGCTGCCCCTCGCCGGCCGGGCTCAGGTGAGCATGAACATCGAGGACTACGAGGCGTCAGCCCTTCACGACGTGGTGGAGCGTGTGGAAGAGGAGGCCCGGGCGCGCGGCGTGGAGATCGCTGGTGCGGAGCTGGTGGGCCTCATACCCGCCGGCGCGGCGGCTGCCGCAGCCGGCGCCATGCTCCGGATCGACGGCTTCAACGCTTCACACGTGCTCGAGCTTCGGCTCCTTGACCGCGAGCGGCTCCGACACAGAACGCCGCGGGTCTAGACTGGCCGCGCCATGGCTCAGGCAACCGCGATCCGCCTGACCGGAGACGATCTCCGGATCGGAGACGTCTGGGCGGTCGCCTTCGACGGTGCGAGCGCAGCGCTGTCCGACGACGCCCATCGCAAGATGCGCGCGGCACGTGAGCTCGTCGAGCGCACGGCGCACGGGAGCCGAGAGCACACGTACGGGATCAACACAGGCTTCGGCCGGTTCGTCTCGCAGTCGATTCCCGAGGAGCAGACGGAAGAGCTGCAACGACGCCTGCTCAGGAGTCACGCGTGCGGGGTGGGGGAGCCGTACCCGAGCGAGATCGTCCGCGCGGCGATGCTGCTGCGGGCGAACGCGCTCGCGAAAGGGAACTCCGGGGCGCGCATCGACACCGTCGAGCTGCTCCTCGAGTGTCTCGCGCGGGGTGTCCTTCCGTCCGTTCCGAGCCGCGGGTCCGTCGGCGCGAGCGGCGATCTTGCACCGCTCGCACATCTCGCCCTCCCGCTCGTCGGCGAAGGCGAGGCATGGTACGACGACGAGCTGCTGACCGGAGCCGATGCGCTCGCGGCCGCAGGGCTCGAACCGACGAGGCTCGCCGCAAAGGAAGGGCTGTCGCTCATCAACGGCACGCAGTTCATGGCGGCCTACGGGGCGCTCGGCGTCGTTCGCGCGCGGCGGCTGGCGCGGACGGCGGACCTCGCGTGCGCGATGTCGATCGAGGCGCTCCAGGGATCGCGGACGAGCTTCCTGCCGCAGATCCACCGCCTCCGGCCGCTCCGCGGCCAGTCGGATTCCGCCGCGAATATCCTCCGCCTCCTCGACGAGTCGGCGATCAACGAGGCGCACAGGTGGTGCGACAAGGTGCAGGACGCCTACTCGCTCCGCTGCGCCCCGCAGGTGCACGGAGCCGCCCGCGATCTCCTCGACTACGTCGAGGGCACGGTCGCCGTCGAGCTGAACGCCGCCACAGACAACCCGCTGGTGCTCGTCGAGGACGAGCTCCTCGTCTCGAACGGCAACTTCCACGGCCAGCCGCTCGCGTTCGCCTTGGACGCGCTCGCGATGGCGTGCTCGGAGCTCGCCAACATCTCGGAGCGGCGGCTCGAACGGCTCGTCAACCCGAACCTGTCCGACGGCCTGCCGGCGTTTCTCACCGTCGACGGCGGGTTGAATTCCGGTTTCATGATTCCGCAGTACGTGGCAGCCTCCCTCGTCAGCGAGAACAAGGCTCTGTGTCACCCCGCGAGCGTCGATTCGATTCCGACGAGCGCGGGACAGGAGGACCACGTGTCGATGGGTAACGCCTCGGCGCTCAAGGCGTGGCAGGTGCTCGGGAACGCGGAGAGCGCGCTCGCGATCGAGCTGCTGGCGGGGGCGCAGGCTGTGGAGTTCCTGGCTCCTCTCGAGCCCGGAGTCGGCGTTCGGGCGACACACGCGTTTGTTCGGACGCTGTCGGGGCGTCTCCGTGAGGACCGGCCGTTGGCGCGCGACATCGAGAGCGTCGCGGCGGCGATTCGCGACGGCTCGCTCGTTCGCGCGGTCGAGGACGACGTCGGGGAGCTCGCATGAGCACGACGCGAGCGCTCGACGCGCTCGTCGAAGAGCTCTGCGGAGATCTGGCGCACATCCGTGCGCCCCGCGGCACAGAGCTGAACGCACGTACATGGTCCACGGAAGCGCCGCTCCGGATGCTGCTCAACAACCTGGACCCTGAAGTCGGCGAACGCCCTGAGGAGCTCGTCGTCTACGGCGGTTCCGGGAAGGCGGCGCGCAATCCGGCTGCGCTGCGCGCGATCGTGCGCAGCCTGCTGGAGCTGCGCGAAGACGAGACGCTGCTCGTCCAGAGCGGCAAGCCGGTGGGCGTGTTCCGCACCCATGCCGGCGCGCCGCGCGTCCTTCTCGCGAACTCGCTGCTCGTGCCGCACTGGGCCACGTGGGAGGAGTTCCGGCGGCTCGAGGCGCTCGGGTTGACGATGTTCGGGCAGATGACCGCGGGCAGCTGGATCTACATCGGCACGCAAGGCATCCTGCAGGGGACGTTCCAGACGTTCGCGGCCGCCGGCGAGACGCACTTCGGCTCACCGGACCTCGCCGGCCGGACGATCCTCACTGCCGGGCTCGGCGGCATGGGAGGCGCACAACCGCTCGCCGGGACGATGGCTGGGGCCGCGATTCTGTGCGTCGAGGTGGATCCGGCTCGGGTCGCGCGTCGGCTCGAAACTCGCTACCTCGACGAGTCGACCGACTCCCTCGACGACGCCCTGGCGCGGATTCGCGCCGCCGCCTCCGAGCGGCGGCCGCTGTCGGTCGGGTTGCTGGGGAACGCCGCGGAAGTCGTTCCAGAGCTTGCGCGGCGCCGAGAGAGCTTCGATCTGGTCACGGATCAGACCGCGGCTCACGATCCGCTCACCGGCTATATCCCGGCGGGCCTGTCGGTAGAGGCGGCCAGCGCTTTGCGCGCGGCGGATCCCGAGGAGTATCTCGCGCGCGCCCGCTCGTCGATCGGGGCGCACGTGCAGGGTTTGCTGGAGTACGTCCGGGCCGGAAGCTATGTTTTCGATTATGGCAACAACCTCAGAGGTGAAGCCCGTGAAGGTGGCGTAGCGGAGGCCTTCTCATACCCGGGCTTCGTCCCGGCCTATATTCGACCGCTCTTCTGCCGCGGCATCGGTCCGTTCCGCTGGGCGGCGCTGTCGGGAGAGGTCGGCGACATCGCGGCGATCGACGCGATGCTCCGCGACCTCTTTCCCGACGACCCGCTGCTGCAACGGTGGCTCGAGCTGGCACCCGAGCGCGTGGCATTCCAGGGGCTACCCGCGCGGATCTGCTGGCTCGGATACGGCGACCGCGCAAGGGCAGGGTTGACGATCAACGAGCTCGTGCGTTCCGGTGACGTCCGTGCCCCGGTCGCGATCGGACGGGATCATCTCGATGCGGGCTCGGTCGCTTCCCCCTATCGGGAGACGGAAGCGATGCGCGACGGCTCGGACGCAATCGCGGACTGGCCGATCCTCAACGCCCTCGTCAATGTCGCGGCGGGCGCGACCTGGGTGAGCGTGCATCACGGCGGCGGGGTCGGGATCGGCAACTCCATCCACGCGGGCATGGTCGTGGTTGCCGACGGCACCGATGACGCCGCCGAGCGACTCGAGCGTGTGCTGACGACGGATCCGGGCACCGGCGTCATGCGCCACGTCGACGCCGGCTATGCCGAGGCGCTCGCGGCCGCCGAGGAACACGGGCTCGAGGCCCCGATGCCGCCGTCCTCAGACGGATGAGCTCGGCGGGCGGCGCGCGCCGCCTGCTCGTCCGGGACCTCACACAGCTGGCGACGCCTGCCGGCGGCCAGGCACCGCTGCGCGGCGCGGCTCTGGCCGACGTGCAGATGCTCGAGGATGCGTACGTCCTCTGCGTGGGCGACACGATCGAAGGCGTCGGGTGCATGGGCGACCTGCCGCGACTCGGCGACGTCGAGGAGCTGGACGGCCGAGGCCTGTGCGCGATCCCCGGCCTTGTGGATTGCCACACGCATCCGTGCTTCGCGGGCGACCGCGTCGAGGAGTTCGCCCTCCGTGCGGCGGGCGCGAGCTACGAGGAGCTGCATGCAGCCGGCGGCGGGATCATGTCGACGGTTCGTGCCACGCGTGACGCCGGCGCGGACGGGCTCGCTGCTCGAGTCCGAGAGCACAGCGCGTGGATGCTGCGGGCAGGCACGACGACCTTCGAGGGAAAGTCGGGCTACGGGCTCGACCGGGACACCGAGCTCGCTTCGCTGGTGGCTGTCCACGAAGCGGGCGGAGTCCCGACGTGGCTCGGCGCCCACGCCGTCCCACCGGAGTGGCCCGACGCCGACGCCTACCTCGACTTCGCGCTGGGCGAGGTCCTGCCGCACGCGGCGGAGATCGCCGAGGCGGCGGACGTCTTCCTCGAGCGGGGCGCGTTCGACGCCCCGCATGCCCGCCGGTACCTGGAGGCGTGCAGGGCCGCCGGGCTTGCGCTCCGGCTCCACGGCGACCAGTTCACGGAGCAAGGTGCCGTTCCACTGGCGATCGAGCTCGGCGCCCGCTCCGTCGACCATCTCGAGGCGACCGGGCCCGAGGGCGTCCGAGCGCTCGCTCGGAGCGACGTGACGGCCGTGCTGCTCCCGGCGAGCGCGCTCTTCCTCGGGCGCCCGATGCCACCCGCGCGGGCACTCGTCGAGGAGGGGGCGATCGTCGCGCTCGCCACGGACTTCAACCCGGGGAGCGCGTTCTGCGAGAGCCTGCCGCTCGTCTGCTCGCTCACCGCTATCCAGCTGAAGCTCTCGCCGGCGGAGGCGCTGGCCGCGTGCACCGTCAACGCGGCGCACGTCATCGGCCGCGCCGATCGGCTCGGGCGGCTCGCCCCCGGGTACGCCGCCGACATCACCCTGCTCGACGCATCCGACTGGCGGTACCTGGCGTACCACCTCGGCGGCCAAATTGTCGCCCAAGTCGTCCTCAAAGGGGCGCCGGCGGCGTTACCCTAGTCGGACATGCCGACGAAGAAGCAGCGGCGGAGACAGCAGAAGTCCCGTCGCCACGAGTACGAGTACGTCTACGTCGACGACGAGGGGAACGAAGTCGCCGTCGAGCCGGCCGAGGTCCGGGCCGAAAAGGAGAAGAACGGCGCAGGGCAAGCCAAGGCGGCCAAGCAGAGCCGCCGGCAGCCGGCGTCGCAGACCGGGCGGCGGCGCGCGATCGAGCCGCCCTCATGGCGGCGCTCGGCCAAGCGGGCGCTCGTCCTCGGGCCGCTCCTCGTCATCGCGATGATGTTCCTCAACCGGAACCTGTCGCTCGTCGAGCAGGTCGCGCCGGCGCTCTTCCTGATCGCCTTCTTCATCCCGTTCAGTTACTTCACGGACTCGCTCGCCTACCGGATGTACAAGAAGCGGCTCGAGCGCCGCGACGCGGCGAAAACCGCTAAGTAACCAGCTCGCCGCGGTAATGCCCCTCGCCCGGCCACGGCGCGAGGACCATGAGGATCCGCGCGCCGCTGTCGGTCGAGATCGAGCGCCGTTCGTCGGCGTCGAAGAAGAAGAAGCGGCCGGGGCCCCCGTCAACCGTCTCTCCCCCGGATTCGACGCGGACCGCACCGTCGACGACAGAGACGAGCGCCCTCTCCTTCACCTGGTGCTCCCCGAGCCGTTGTCCCGGCTCGAGAACGATCAGAACCGCACGCGCAGCTTCGTCCGAGCGGAGCACGACCGGCGACCGGCTGCCACCGGGCGTCTCGATCTGCTGCAGGTCCCAGTGCTGCATCGCGCGGATCCTAAAGCTCCGAGAGGCCGCCGTTAGACTCAAACGCCCGTGCCGCCTGCCGTCGACACATACGAGCTCGGTCCGATCGGAACGAACTGCTACATCGTGCGCGCCGAGCGCGGCGCCGCCGAGGCGGTCGTCGTCGATCCGGGCGGAGACGCTGCCCGGCTACGGCTCGAGCTCGCCGGAATGGGGACGAGGTGTGTGGCGATTCTCATCACGCACGGGCACTGGGATCACCTCGGCGGCGTCGCCGACCTGGCCGAAGGGACCGAAGCTCCCGTTTACATGGCTGAAGACGAGCGTGTCCTCCTCGAGGACGTGAACAGCTTCGTGCCCACGGGCATCCGCCTCCGTTCCTATACGCCCGACGTGTTGCTCAAGGGAGACGAGTCGCTCGAGCTCGCCGGGCTGTCCTTCGAGACGCTGCGCGTTCCCGGGCACTCGCCCGGACACCTCGCGTATCACACCGACGGCACCCTCTTTTCCGGGGACGTCGTGTTTGCCGGCTCGGTCGGCCGAACCGATCTGCCCGGCGCCGACTGGGACACGCTCGTCGAGTCCATCCGCACGCTTGCCGACCGGTACTCACCCGACACGGTGGTGTACCCCGGCCACGGGCCGAAGACGACGCTCGGGGCGGAGGTCGCCAGGAACCCGTTCCTCGGGGAGTTGCGCGCGTGACGCGCTTCGAGGCGCCGCGCGGCACGCAGGACATCCTCCCTTCCGAGCAGCCTCTCTGGCAGTGGGCGAAGGGAGAGATGGAGGCCGTCTGCGGCCTCTACGGCTACCGCCGCATCGATACGCCCGCCTTCGAGGACACGGACCTGGTGGTGCGCACGTCCGGCGGTGGCTCCGATGTGGTCCAGAAGGAGACGTACACGTTCACGGACCGAGGCGGCCGGTCGCTGACTTTGCGGCCGGAGGCAACCGCGCCAATCTGCCGGGCGTACCTTCAGCACGGACTTCATCGCGAGCCGCTGCCGCAGAAGCTGTACACGATCGGGCAGATGTGGCGGTACGACCGGCCGCAGAAGGGTCGTTACCGCGAGCACTGGCAGCTCTCGGTCGAGGCGATCGGGACGGACGACCCGGCGATCGATGCGGAGGTGATCCAGCTCTACGCCGAGCTGCTGCGGCGAATGGGCGTCACGCAATACACGCTCGAGCTCAACTCGATCGGCGATCGGAACTGTCGTCCGGCCTACATCGAACAGCTCAGCGAGTGGCTCGACGCCCACGAGGAGGAGCTCGACGAGGAAGCGCGAGCGAAACGCGCGACGTCGCCGCTTCGTGTGTTCGACGTGAAATCGGAGCGCGTGCAAGCCCTGCTCGCCGACGCGCCGAAGATCGGCGAGTCACTCTGCGACGAGTGCCGTGAGCACTTCGCCCGCGTCCGAGAGTACCTCGACGCGTACGGCGTCGGCTACGAGCTGTCGCCGACGCTCGTCCGCGGGCTCGACTACTACACGCGCACGACGTTCGAGTTCAAGGACGAGGCGATCGGCGCGAAGGACACGATCTGCGGGGGCGGGCGCTATGACGGCCTGATCGAAGAGATCGGCGGCCCGCCGACGCCGGCGATCGGGTTCGGAGCGGGCGTCGAGCGGCTGCTGCTCTCGGTCGAGGGCGCAGCACGCGAGCAGGAGCCGGTCGACGTCTTCTTCATCGTCGAGGAACAGTCCGCGCGCCGGCGTGTCCTGCCGCTCCTCGCGGAGCTGCGCCGTCGCGGTCTCCGCGCCGACATGGACTACGCGGGCCGATCCGCAAAGGGACAGTTCACGCAGGCCGGCCGGCTCCGATCCGGCTGGACCGTGGTGGTGGACGGCGACCAGGCGACGGTGCGCGAGCATGGACGCCAGGAGTGGACGGCGCCGCTCGAAGACATTGTGGAGAGGATTTCGAAGTGAACCGGTGGCGCGACCTCTACTGCGGGGCCGTCCGTGCCGACGCGGTCGGCCGCACGGTTGCGGTCGCAGGTTGGGTCGCGCGCCGCCGCGACCATGGCGGCCTCATCTTCATCGACCTCCGCGACCACACGGGCATCGTGCAGCTCGTCGTCAATCCGGAACAGGCGGCCGAGGCGGCGGAGGCCGCCCACGGGACCCGCTCGGAGTTCGTGCTGCGCGCGCAGGGGGAGGTCGTCCGCCGAGCGGACGACGCGGTCAACCCGAACATTGCGACGGGCGAGGTCGAGATCCAGGTGGACGAGCTCGAGATCCTGGCGCGGTCGGATCCTCTGCCCTTCCAGCTGGATGACGACGGAGTCGAGGAGCCGGTGCGCCTCCGCTACCGCTATCTCGACCTGCGCCGCGACCGGATGCAGGCGAACCTGCGCCTGACTGCGACGGTGGTCGCTGCGATCCGCCGCTCGATGGAAGAGCAGGGCTTCATCGACATCTGGACGCCGTCGATGACCCTCGGCACGCCCGAGGGAGCACGAGACTTCCTCGTCCCCGTCCGCCTTCAGCCGGGCAAGTTCTTCGCGCTCGCGCAGTCGCCGCAGCTGTTCAAGCAGCTCTTCATGATCGGCGGGACCGACCGCTACTACCAGATCGCGACCTGTTGGCGCGACGAGGACCTTCGCGCGGATCGGCAGTTCGAGTTCCGCCAGCTCGACCTCGAGCTCGCGTTCCCGACGCGGGAGGACGTGCTCGACGTCCTCGAGCGTGCGGTCGTGGCCTCGTTCGAGGCGCTCGGACGGACGCCGCCCTCCCGTCCGTTTCGCCGCCTCGGCTACGCCGACGTAATGCTCCGGTTCGGTTCCGACAAGCCTGACCTGCGCTTCGAGCTCGAGATCCAGGACGCCACCGGCGTCACCCGCGGGTCCGAGTTCGGCGTCTTCGCGAACGCCGAGTGCGTCCGCTTTCTCGTTGCCCCGGCCGAGCTGTCGCGTGCTCAGCTCCAGCGGCTCGAGGACTTCGCGAAGGAGTGGGGGGCCAAGGGACTGGCCTATCTCGTCGTCGACGAAAGCGGCGAGGTTCGCTCGCCGATCGCGAAATTCCTGTCCGAGCAAGAGCTGGCTGCCTTCGCTGCGCCGGCCGGCTCGACCGTGCTCTTCGTCGCGGACTCTCCCGCCGTGGCCGAGCGCGTCCTCGGCGCGCTCCGTACGCATCTCGGCGACGAGCTCGAACTGATCGATGCAAACCGCGACGAGTTCCTCTGGGTGCTCGACTTCCCGTTGTTCGAGAGGGACGAGGAGACGGGGGCCTGGACCTTCGTGCACCACCCGTTCACAGGGCCGGTCGAGGGGCACGAAGACCTGATCGAGCAAGACCCCGGCAACGCACTGAGCAACGCCTACGACCTGGTCTGGAACGGCTGGGAGCTCGGCTCGGGCTCGATCAGGATTCACCGTCAGGACGTGCAGGGACGTATCTTCCGCGCGATGGGCATGACCGATCAAGAGGCGCAGGCGAAGTTCGGCTGGTTCCTCGAGGCACTTCGAATGGGTACTCCGCCGCACGGCGGGTTCGCGCTGGGCCTCGACCGCTTCCTCGCCCTGCTCGCCGACGAGTCGAACATCCGCGAGGTGATCGCCTTCCCGAAGACCGCCGGTGGATCCGATCTGCTGACGGGCGCGCCGGCGCCGGCGCCGCCCGACAGACTCAAAGAGCTCGGAATCAAGCTCGACGTCCCGTCCCAGCCGTAGGGGCGGACGCCTAACATCGCGCTGGTGAGGCCGAGACTGCTCCAGCGGGCGCTCTGGCTCGCCGGCGTCACCCTCGTCGCGGCGATCGCCGCTCTCGCAATCGCGCGCCGCGGCGGAGACGGTCGGGCGGAGGTGCCGAGCGCCGTGCCCGTCCCCGGCACGGAGAACGGCTACTACACGGCGCGAGCGGCGCCCTACGGACCGACCGCTCGGCACAGACGGACGGCCTGCGGTGAGCCGTTCACCGAGGACACCGAAGGCGTCGCGCATCCGGTTCTTCCGTGTGGCGTCAGGCTGTACGTCCGCTTCCACGCACGCGAGGTCCTGACGCAGGTCGTCGACCGCGGACCGAGGGGCGTCGGCCGTGACTTCGACCTAACGAAAGCACTAGCAAACCGCCTGGACCTCCATGGTGTCCAAAAGGTCCAGTGGCGGTACGCCCGCTAACCCACTGCAGTCCAATCGCCGCGACCGCTGGCTCCGCCAGCGCTCGCCGCAGCGGCTGTCGGAGAGCTCCCAGCAACAAGATCATCATGCGAGCGAAGCGAGCGGATCTTGTTGCTCGACTCTGTCGTGACCTGCGCCCGCTGTGAACCTGGGAATCCAGGTGGGTGCCGAGCCGGCTTTCGGCTGACGCCTCCGCCGGACACAAGCTCCCTCAGCTGTGGTGTTGGTTCTACATGGAATGCGCAGGCCACGAGCAGAGTCGGGCGAGACGCAGAGTAGCGAAATCGTTTGTGGGCGAACGCTCGCAAAGCTGGCAACGGCCTCAGCTCTCGCTAGCCTGATCTTGTGACCGAGTTGATTGGAGATTCGGCGCGGGGCTCTGACTTTGCGTTCGTCCGGTTGAAGGTCGATGGGGACCGCATCGTCGACGCTGACGCCGATGGGCTCGAGCGGTCGGTCGTCGGTCTCAGCCTGCTCGAGGCGGCTGCTGTTGGTGGCCAGACGCTGGCTGTTGACGCGCTCGCCAACGCCATCGGGCCTGCGTTTCGGGCGGCGCCTTTGCCTGGGCGTGTTGCTGTCGCCATGAGTGGTGGCGTGGACTCGGCCGTTGTGCTGCTCAAGTCATTGCCCCACGCAATCGGCGTGACCCTGCGGCTCTGGCTTGATCCTGACGGTCCCGATTCCGAGCGAGCTTGCTGTTCGCCTGAGGCTGTCATTACCGCTCGCCAGACCTGCCACGCACTCGGGGTTCCGCACGTGACGCTCGACCGCCGCGAAGAGTTCCGCCGTGCGGTTGTCGATCCCTTCGTACGCGGCTACGAGCTCGGTGAGACGCCGAACCCGTGCATCCGCTGCAACGGCGCGTTCCGGTTCGGTCAGCTGCTCGCATTCGCACGTCGCGCCGGTGCGGACACGCTCGCAACCGGGCACTACGCGCGCATCGTCGAGCACCGTGGCCGGCGGCTGCTCGCCCGCGCGGCCGATCGCCGCAAGGACCAGTCCTACATGCTTGCCCGCGTCGATCCGCGGCGGCTCGACAAGATCGTGTTCCCGCTCGGCGAGCAGACGAAGGACGAGACGCGCGCGGAGGCCGAACGCGCCGGCCTGGCCGTCGCCCGCCGCGGCGAGAGCCAGGAGGCGTGCTTCCTCGCAGGAGACGACTACCGCGCGTTCCTCGAGCGGCGCGGGCTCGAGCGCGCCGAAGGCGCCGTCGTCGACGAGAGCGGACGCCGCCTCGGCCGCCATGACGGGTATTGGCGCTTCACGCCGGGCCAGCGCAAGGGGCTCGGCGTGACATCAGGTGCGCCGCTCTACGCGCTGCGTGCCGATATGCCGACGAACACCGTCGTCGTCGGGCCGCGCGAGGCACTGGCGCGTACATCCATCGAGGCAACCGGCCGTCTTTACGTGCCGGTCGAACGCGCCGAGGCGAAGCTTCGTTATCGGTCCGAGGCCGTTGCCGCGTCCGTCGCGGCGACGGCGCGCGGTTTCCGTATCGAGCTCGACGAGCCCGCGTACGGCGTCGCGGCGGGACAGGCGGCCGTTCTCTACGAGGACGATGCCGTGGTGGGATCGGGGCTGATCCGCGCGTAGCGCGGAACCATGAAGATGGTTTCCGCGTTCTACCGTCGGGTCGAATGGAGGCAATGAGTTGAACGGGGACGAGATTTCATTGACGCTGCCAGCGGACGAAGCGTTCCATCGCGTCGCCCACCTCGTTCTGGGCGGCCTTGCCGTGCGCCTCGATCTGACCTACGAGAGGCTCGAGGACCTCGAGCTCGCCGTCGACGCGCTCCTCGAACGACAGGCGGACGGACGGGACGTGACGCTCGTCGTCCGCGTTCTCGACGGCGCCCTGCAGACGTCGATCGGCCCGCTCGAATCGGTGCGCGAAGAGCTCGAGCACGGCCATGACGACGCGCTCGACCTGCGGCGGATCCTGGGGACGGTCTGCGACAACGTCGAGATCGTCGACCGCAGCGGAGGCCAGTGGGTGGAGCTGACACAGCACGTCGAGAGGCTGAGGGACGCGCAGCTGTGAGCAACAACAACGACAAGGCCCTCCTGCGTCGCTACCACGAGGAAGGCGACTTGCAGGCACGGGAGCAACTGATCGAGCAGTACATGTCGCTCGTTCGCTCGCTCGCACGACGCTACTCCTACCGCGGCGAGCAGCTGGAGGATCTCGTCCAGATCGGAGCGATCGGCCTCATCAAGGCGATCGACCGCTTCGATCTCGATCGCGGCGTCGAGCTCACGACCTACGCGACGCCGAACATCATCGGCGAGATCAAGCGGCACTTCCGCGACAAAGGCTGGTCGGTCCGCGTCCCGCGCGGCCTTCAGGAGCTGAACGTCCAACTGTCGCGGCTGGTCGAGCAGCTCACCGTCCAGCTCGGCCGCTCGCCGACCATCTCCGAGCTGGCGAAAGCCGCGGGCACCGAAGAGGAGGAGGTCCTCGAGGCGCTCGAGTCCGGTCGGGCGTATTCCTCGCTCTCGCTGTCCACGGGCGGCGGGAGCCAGGAGGACGGCGAGGAGCTCGACCCGCTCGAGTCGATCGGCACGGAGGAGCACGAGTATGAAGTTTCCGAGGATCGCGCCGTCCTCGCACCGGGCTTCCGCGTCCTCGACGACCGCGAGCGCACGATCCTCCATCTCCGGTTCTTCGAGGGCCTGACGCAGTCGCAGATCGCGCAGCAGGTCGGGATCTCGCAGATGCACGTCTCACGGCTGATCCGCCGCTCGCTCGAGAAGATCCGCGAAGAGATCGCAGTCGAGGAAGAAGCGCACGAGCCGCGCGCCGCGCGCGGTTGATGCGACGGATCGACGAGCGGGCGTACGTCCGCGAGCAGTACGAGTCGGAAGATCGGCTGCGGGCGCGAAAGGCCGCGTACAAGAACGCCGAAGGCGACGACCCGCGCGAGTTGGCCTTCGAGGCGATTGCCGAGGCGCGGCCCCGCCGGGTGCTCGAGGTCGGCGGCGGCGAGGGGGAGCTCGCCGAGCGGATCGTGAACGAGCTCAGAGCGGAGCTCGTGGCGATCGACCAGTCGGAGCGGATGGTCGAGCTCCAGCGCTCCAAGGGCATCGACGCGTGCGTCGGCGACGTGCAGGAGCTGCCGTTCGCGAACGCGGAGTTCGATGTCGCCGTTGCGGCGTGGGTGCTCTTCCACGTTCCGGACCTCGGTCGCGCCGTCGCAGAGCTCGCGCGGGTCTTGAAGCCGACCGGCCGCCTCGTCGCGGTGACGAGCTCGACGGAGCACTTCCAGGACCTCTGGGAGCGCGCGGGCGGAACGAACCCGCACAGCCGCTTCAACTTCCGGAGCGAGAACGGCACCGAGATCCTCGAGCGACATTTCAGGCACGTCGAACGGCGCGACGCACAAGGCGCGGCGACGATGGACCCGAACACGATCCGCCGCTTTGCCGCAAGCTCCGAGAACCTGGCCGCACTGGCCGACGTCGCCGACCGCGGCGAGACCGTCCGCGTTCGCACCCACAGCACCATCTTCGTCGCAGTAGGCCCCGCCTAAGCGGCACCTACAATCGAGAGATGCGCACGTCGGACGAGCTGCGCGCGGGCTACCGCGCCTTCTTCGAATCCAAGGGCCATGTGTTCCGGCCCTCGGCTTCGCTGATCCCGCGCGCCGACGACCGTTCCACGCTGTTGACGACGGCCGGGATGCAGCCGCTGATGCCGTACTTCCTCGGCCGCGAGCGCCCGCCGGCGCCGCTGCTGACGACCGTGCAGAAGTCCTTCCGCACGCCGGACATCGACGAGGTCGGGCTCGACGGCTCGCATCTGACGTTCTTCGAGATGCTCGGGAACTTCTCGTTCGGCCAGTACTTCAAGGAAGGCGCGATCGAGTACGCGTGGGAGTTCCTCACCGAGCACCTCCGCCTCGACATGGACCGGCTCTGGGTCAGCGTTCTCGCGGGCGACCCCGAGCTCGGGCTCGGCGAGGACGAGGAGGCGATCAGGCACTGGGAAGCCATCGGC
>JBKPDB010000077.1:0-18079 GCA_046727655.1 Actinomycetota bacterium | reverse complement strand
CTCGAGCGACCTAAAACCCGTCGCTTACCGATCGATCCGAAGCTAAACCTCGAGATCTTCGCTGCATGAGGAAATTGCGGCGAATTCGGTAGCTCACCTCCGTAGTCGATTCTGAGGAGGTGCTGTGCTACATGCCCATCGAGTGATAGCCCGAGTCGACGTACAGGGTCGTCCCGGTCACGTTCCTCGCGTCGTCCGAGAGCAGGTAGACGGCCGCGGCTCCGACATCGTCCGCCTCGATATGCCGGTGCAAGGGCGACCGTTCCTCGACGATCGCCTCCATCGTCGGGAAGCCGGCGATCGAACGTGCAGCGAGCGTGCGCACCGGGCCCGCGGAGATCGCGTTGACGCGGATGTTCTTCTGCCCGAGGTCCCACGCGAGGTAGCGGACCGATGCGTCGAGGGCCGCCTTGGCGACGCCCATGACGTTGTAGTGCGGGACGGCTCGCTCTCCGCCGAGGTACGTCATCGTCAGGATCGAGCCTCCGCCGCGCGCATCCATCAGCGGTTCCGCAGCACGCGCGCACCCGACGAGTGAGTATGCGCTCACGTCGAGCGCGAGCCAGAAGCGATCGCGCGGCGTGTCTGTGAAGCGGCCCTCCAGGTCCTCGGCCGCAGCGAAGGCGACGGAGTGCACGAGCAGGTCGAGGCCGCCGTCGAACGCCGCGCCGACCTCGTCGAACACGCGCGCGACGTCGTCGTCCGAGCGCACGTCACATTCGGTCACGAGCGGACTGGAGACGGACTCCGCCAGGTCGCGCACGCTCTTCTCGATGCGCTCGCCCTGGTAGGTGAACGCCAGCTCCGCGCCTCCGTCGGCGAGGCGCTTCGCGATCGCCCAGGCGATCGAGCGGCGGTTCGCCACGCCGAGAACCAAACCCCGCTTCCCTTCGTAGGTTCCGGTCATTGCGCGAGCATAAATCCCTTGCGCTACATTCCGTCCCCTTGCGCCGTTCCGTGGCCGTCCTCTTGTTCGTAGCCGCGCTGGCGTCGACAGTCCCGGCAGGAGCGGCGCTCGTACCGATCAGGCGCACGTTCGGGGATCTCACCGTGCCGCGTGTGCGCACAGGAACGCTGTCGATCCCGCGAAACCAGTCGTCGGGAAGAGTGCGCGTCATCGTCGGATTGCAGCTCCCACCGCTTGCGGCGTGGCACGGACGCTCGCTGTCCGCCGAGGGCGGAAAGCGGAAGCTGAGTGTCTCGAGCGTCGCTTCACGCCGCTACCTCGCGCGCGTAGATCGTGACCAGCGAGCGGCCGTAGCGAAGCTTCGGCGCGCGATTCCGGCCGCGCGCGTCGGCCGGCGGTTCCAGATCGTCCTCGACGGGCTTACCGTCTCGTTGCCGGCCACGAAGCTGCCCCGACTCGCGCGCCTCGCCTTCGTCCGCAAGGTGTACCCGAGCGTCCGCTACACCCTGACGACGGACACGAGCCCCTCCGTGATCGGCGCCGACGCGCTGCACCAGCTGACCGGGGCACGTGGTGAGGGGATCAAGATCGGCGTCGTCGACGACGGCGTCGACAACACGAACCCGTTCCTCAACCCGGCGGGGTTCTCGTACCCGCCGGGGTTCCCCAAGGGCGGCAAGCGCTGGACCTCGCCGAAAGTGATCGTTGCGCGCGCTTTTCCGGGTCCGAACTCTGGGAGGCCGGGGCGGCTCGCGCTCGACCGGAAGGCGTCGTTTCACGGCACCCACGTCGCCGGAATCGCGGCGGGCGATTCCGGGACCTGCTCGCCGGGCGGGCGTGACCATCCGCCGACCTGCGGCTTGTCGGGCGTCGCGCCACGCGCGTACATCGGCAACTACCGCGTGTTCAACGTCCCGACGCCGATCGGCCACGTCGCCAACACGCCGGAGATCGCCGCCGCTTTCGAGGCCGCCGTTCGCGACGGCATGGACGTCATCAACTTCTCGGGCGGGGGTGCAGAGACCGATCCCGCGAACGACGCGATGATCGAGGTGATCCACAACGTCGCCGCAGCCGGTGTCGTCCCCGTGATCGCGGCAGGCAACGACCGTGAGGACTTCGGCCTCGGCACCGTCGGTTCACCCGGCACCGCTCCGGACGCCGTCACGGTCGCCGCCGTGTCGAACACGCACGTGTTCGCACCGGTCCTCAGCGTTCGGGCGGCGGGGGCACCGGCGACGTTGCAGCGCATCGCCGTTGCGAGTGCCGCCGGGGCCCGGTTCCCGGCCTCGTTCTCCACCGCCCGGCAGCTCGTCGACGTCGGCTCGCTCACTTCCGGCGGCGCCCCCGTCGACCCTCGCCTCTGTGGGCCTGACAGCGACACGAACAATCCGAACCGGACACCGCTCCAGAGCGGCTCGCTGTCGGGATCCGTCGCGCTCGTCGCACGCGGCCACTGCACGTTTTTGTCGAAGGCGATCCGGGCCGCACGCGCCGGCGCGATCGGCCTCGTGTTGCGGGACAACCGTCCGGGTACGGCGAACGGGATTCCGGTCCGGCTGCCGCTCCCGTCCGGGATGATCTCCGACCTCGACGGCTCTCGGCTGCGCGCGTACCTCGCGACCACCGGCGGCTCGACCCAGGTCACGATCGGCAACAGGATCCAGCGGGTCGACGACGGCCGCAGCGCCGTGATGATGAGCTTCTCCTCCGGAGGCCCGACCGCCTTCGAGCACCGGCTCAAGCCTGACGTGTCCGCACCGGGCGGCTCGATCCTCTCCTCCACCCTGCCGGAGTTCGCGGGCGGAGCACGGTTCGCCGTCTTCGACGGCACGAGCATGGCGACCCCGCACGTGGCCGGCGCCGCTGCGCTGCTGACCCAGCTGCATCCCGGGTGGACGCCTCAACAGATCAAGTCGGCGCTCGTCTCGACCGCCGGCGCCGCGTGGTCGGACACGGCGCGCACGCAAGAGGCGCCTGTGGACCTCGAGGGTGCCGGTCTCGTCGATCTGCCCGACGCCGCCGAGCCGGACCTTTTCACCGAGCCGAGCTCACTCTCCTTCCAGGAGCTGGACGCCACCGCCGGCAGCGTGAGCAGGGCGCTGCTGGTGCGCGTCACGGACGCTGGAGGCGGCACAGGGCCGTGGCAGGTCGAAACCCATCCTCAGGCGGCGACCTCAGGCGCGGCGCTCGACGTCCCGCCTGCCATCGTCGTCCCGCCCGGAGGTGAGACCGACCTCGTCGCAGTCGCGCGCGCTGCGGCGGGCGCCGCGAGCGGAGAGAACTACGGCTTCGTCCTTCTCCGCAAGGGAGACGTGACCCGGAAGATCCCGTACGAGTTCATCGCCGACCGGCCGCGGCTCGAGCCCCTGCAACCGAAGCGGCTCAAGAAGTTCCAGGTCGGAGACACGATCAACGGCCCGAACCGCGTGACGACTTATTGCTGCCCCGCCGCGCCCTTCGGGCCGCCGCCGGATTACGTCGGTCCTACGATGAACGAGTCCGGCTCGGAGACGCTCTACGAGACGAGGATCGACAAGCCCGTCGCCAATCTCGGCGTGGCCGTCGAGTCGGCGACCGCCGGCGCGCTCATCCATCCGTGGTTCCTCGGCTCGCCTGACGAGCGGGACGTCCAGGGGTACGCCGGAACACCCGTCAACGTCAACAACCTCATGCCGGACTTCTCCGTCGACCTCGGGGCGGCCGGCGCGTCGTTCCCGAAGGTGCAGCGCTTCTACCTCGCCGTCGATTCCGGCGAGGATCCGTTCTCGGGTCGGCCGCTGCCCGGCCGGTACGTCCTGCGCTCCTGGGTCAACGACGTGCGGCCGCCGAGGATCAGCTTGCTGACGAGACGCGTCGCGATGGGGCGGCCGACGATCGTCGCGCGCGTTACCGACGCCGGTGCAGGCGTCGATCCGCTCTCGCTCGTGATCGCCTACCGTAACGTGCTGGTCGGCGCGGCGCTCTACGACCCGGACTCCGGCGTCGCCATCTTCCCGCTACCCGCCGCCGCAGCTCGGATTCCTGCGGGCAGGACGCGCGCCGTGCTCACCGCTGCGGACTTCCAGGAGGCGAAGAACGTCAACTCGGTCGGCAGCGACATCCTTCCCAACACCGCGTTCCGACGGGTTGCGATCACGGCCGTCACCGGGCCCGCGCTGACATGGGTCGCGCCCGCGGTGAACGAGTGCGTGGGCAGGAGCGCCAGCCTGGTGGTTGTCGCGAGCTCCACGAGGCGCATCCGGTCCGTGCGCTTCTTCGCCGACGGCAGGCGGATCGGCGTCGACCGGCGTGGCACGGCGGACGTGTTCACCCGCTCATGGGGAACACGGCTCGTGCACTCGGGCCGGCACGAGCTGACCGCAGTGGCGACCGACGCCGGTGGACGAAGGCTGTCCGCGACGCGCGACGTCCGAGTCTGCCGCTGACGAACGGCGTTGCGGTCGTCACCGGGGCGTCGAGCGGCATCGGCGAGGCGATCGCGCGCGCTCTCGCCGAGCGCGGTTGGCACGTCGTGCTGCTGGCGCGCCGCGAGGAGCGGTTGAGTTCGCTCGCAGAAGAGCTGGGCGGCGAGTACGAAGTGTGTGACGTCGGCAACCGCGAGGACGTCGAACGCGTCGCGACGTCGGTGATGGGACGCCACCCGAGCGTCGGTCTCCTCGTCAACAACGCCGGCATTCCCGGGCGTGCGGGCTTCGCCCGCATCGAAGAGCAGCGACTCGAGGAAGTGCTCCGCGTCAACTACCTCGGGAGCGTGTGGTGCCTGCGTGCGTTTCTCCCGGCGCTCGAGGCCGCAGGACGCTCGGACGTCGTGAACATCGTCTCGGTCGCGGGTGCCGTAGCCTTTCCGCCCTCGGGCCCGTATTCCGCGTCGAAGGCCGCGCAGCTCGCTTTCTCGCGCGCGACCGCGGGCGAGCTCCGCAGCCGCGGGATCCACGTGCACACCGTGAACCCCGGTTTCGTCGAGACCGAGGGGTTTCCGCAAGCGACGACGCTGCGGCCGGGGTTGCTGCGCCGGCTCGTCGTCGGCCCGGAGGACGTTGCCCGGCAGGTGTTGAAGGCGCTCGACCGGGATCGCCGCGAGATCTTCGTCCCGCGGTGGTACCGAGCAGCCGCGATCGCGCAGGCCGTGGCTCCCGGGCTCGTCGCGAGGGTCGCGGGCCGCTCCGGCTCCTTCCGCCGGGCTAGCTCCTAGGCCCAGGCTTCCGCAGCAGATACCAGGCCGACTCGGCGATGTACGCCTCGGGACCGCCCGGCGACAGCCTGCGCGCCCGCTCGCGCTCGTCCCCTGCGCAGCCGGCGAGGTCGAGGTAGTAGTCGAGCTCGCGCCGATGCGTCTGGAACCTCGTCTGCGTCAGCACGAGCCCGTTCGCCTCGAACAGGTGGCGGAAGTCGATGTCCGGAAGAGTGCGCGTATGGGACGGGTCGCGTGCGCGTTCGAAGCGATCGAGCTCCAGCGCCGCGAGCGGATCGACGGGAGCGATCTGGTCGTCGACGAAGATGCGACCGCCCGGGACGGTGACGCGCGCGAGCTCGGCGGCAGCCAGCTCCGGCCGAGCTATGTGATGGAAGGTGCGCCGGGTGCAGACGAGATCGAACGAGTAGTCCTCGAACGGCAAATCAGTGGCGTCGCCCTCGACGAACGTGACGTTCCCGGGCGCGTCGCGACGCGCGTACTCGAGCAGCTCGGGGACGATGTCCACGCCGACGACCTCGCGAACGAGCGGCGCCAGCGCGAGCGCGAGGGTCCCCGTGCCGGTCCCGCTGTCGAGCGCCCGCTCGTCTCCGCGCGGCACGACGAAGGAGCGGAGCTGCTCGCGCACCATCTCCACCTGCCGCGCCGCATGGTCCGCGACGAGCTCAGCCGTCGCGCCGAACCGCGCGCGAACGTTCTCGACGTTCGACTCAGCCACCGATCGCTTCCCGTCGCGCACGCCGAGGTCCCGTGTCGATCCCGCAGACGAGCTCGTAGTTGATCGTCCCGGCGACACGCGCGTGCGCCTCTGCGAGCACGCCGTGGCCGAGCAGGACGACCGGCGTCCCGACACGCAGCTCGCCCGGAAGCTCGACGGCGAACGAATCCATGGAGATCGTCCCGACGACGCGCCGAGGCTCGCCCGCGACGAGCACCTGCGTTCCGGTGAGGTCGCGACGAAAGCCGTCGGCGTAGCCGACCGGGACGAGGCCGATCCAGGTCGGCCGCTCGGCAATGAAGCGACGGCCGTAGCCTGTGCTTTCTCCGGGCGCCAGCTGTTTCACCTGCGCCAGCGCACTGTGCCACGACAGGACCGGCTCGAGACCGTCGTCGGCCGGATCGGTCCCGAAC
The DNA here is from genome assembly GCA_046727655.1 of Actinomycetota bacterium. Lineage (GTDB taxonomy): Bacteria > Actinomycetota > Thermoleophilia > Gaiellales > Gaiellaceae > 3-1-20CM-4-69-9. The sequence continues at coordinate 11,846 of JBKPDB010000077.1, read as the reverse complement.
GGCGACAGGCCGTAGATCGCAATGCCGCACCGGGCGGCGTCGAACCGCGCCTCGGGGAGGCGGAGCGCGGCGGCGCTGTTGGCGACATGCCGTTGGAGATGCGCGAACTCCCGCGTTGCGTCCGCGAACCGCTCGATCTGATGTCGTGCGAAAGCGGGGTCGGTGTCGGCCGTTGCCAGGTGCGTCATGAGCCCGACGACGTCCCCACCCAAGGCCGGGAGCTCCGAGAGCCCGTATCTCCCCATACCGGTCTCGAGCTTGACGTGCACCCGCACGCCTTCGGGAATCTCGCCGCCGCCGATCGCCAGCTCGAGGCCGGCCTCGCGGGCCTGAGCGACCTCGTCGTGCGACGACGCCGGTCCTAGGACGACGATGCGCGGCTCCCGGTAGTCGTTCCGCAGGGCGAGGCCTTCCGGGATCGTCGCTACGCAGAGTGCCGCGGCCCCTGCGCCGAGCGCCGCCCGGGCGACGTCGGCGGCGCCGTGGCCGTAGGCGTCGGCCTTCACCACCGCCCAGAGCTCGGCACCGTCCAATGCGCGGAGGAGCGTGGCCACGTTCCGGCGCAGCGCGCCGAGGTCGACCTTGACCTCGGAACGCTCCATCAGCCGAGGGCGCGCGGGAGGCTCGCGACGACGTCCGAGGCGACGAGGCCGCGCTGCCGCGGAACGAGCGCCGCGGCACGGCCGTGAGCCACTGCCCCCGCGGCCGCTGCGAGGCGCGCGTCCATCCCCTTGGCAAGAAACGCGGCGATGACCCCCGTCAGGACGTCGCCGGTGCCGGCGGTCGCCAGCGACGGCGTACCCGTGTCACACACGAGGACGCCCTCCCCCCGCGCGGCGATCAAAGTATCGGCGCCCTTGAGCAGGACGACGCAGCTGAAGGCGTCGGCGGCGCGGCGGACGGCCTCGAGTCGATGCGCGTCCACCCACGACGATGTCTCGCCGAGCAGCCGGCCGAGCTCGCCGGCATGCGGCGTGAGCACGCGATGCGCCGGCCAGCGCGCAGGTTGCAGCTCGAACAGCGCGTCGGCGTCGACCACTGCGGGCAGCTCGTGTTCGGACAGCACGTCCCGCACCAGGCTCCGCTCCTCGTCGCCGCGGCCGAGGCCGGGACCGATCGCAATCGCCGAGGAACGCTTCGCCAGGTCGTCGATGCGATCGAGCGGGGCCTTCACCGCTTCGAGCAGCCGTAGCTCGATCACGGGCAGCGACGCTTCGTGTGTCGCCACGGCGACGTACCCGGCGTCGGCGCGGAATGCGGCCTCGGCAGTGAGCGACACGGCGCCCGACATGCCCGGCGAGCCGCCGATGACGAGGACGGCTCCTGCGCTGTACTTCGTGTCGCGCTCATGCTTCCGCGGCACGACCCGCAGGATCTCCTCCGTCACCAGCCGATGCTCGGTGTCCGCCGACTCGAGGCCGATGTCTGCAACCTCGACGTCTCCGGCGTGGAAGCGGCCGGGCGCGACGACGAGCCCTACCTTGCGGCCGTGCATGGTGACGGTCGCGTCCGCGTCGACGGCGGCGCCGGCGACTTCCCCGGTGTTCGCATCGACGCCGGAGGGAAGGTCGACTGCGACGATCGGAGCGTCTGCAGCGTTCATCCGGTCGATCTGCGCAGCCGCATTTGCCCGTGGCTCGCCGTGAAAGCCGGTCCCGAACAGCGCGTCGATGACGACGTCCACGTCGCCGGAACTGTCGAGCTCCTCCGTCGTCTCCCGTCCAGCCTCGGCCAGGATGCGCAGGGCGATCCTGCCGTCACCGCCGTTCGCGCCTTTGCCGCAGACCGCAGCGACGCGGCGTGCGCGCGGATAGCGGCGAAGGACGGCTTGTGCGACCGCCCGCCCGGCGCTCTCCATCATCAGCCCGACGTCGTGACCCGCCTCGACGGCGCGCATCTCCTCCGCCGTGTAAAGCGGCTCGAACATCATTGGCGCTTCCTGGCCGACCGCCCGTGTCCCGACCGGCCACCCCCGGTGCCAGGCACCGTCACGAAAGCGTTACGTAACCGTGCCGAGAGTGTGACGAGCCGCGGGTTTTGGCTGCACGCGCGGTGCTTTCCGCCGAGACATGTCTGGTGCCTGGCACGCACTAGGCGGTCTGCACGATTGCCACGGCGTTCGCGAGCTTTCGCGAGTGCGTCATCGAGAGATCGATCTCGCCCGCACCGGTCTGCTCTGCCCACCTCGCCAAGCGGCCGCTCAACCGTACGGAGGGCTTCGGCCGGCCGGCGATCTCGATCTCTCGCCAGGCGAAGGCTCGCGCGACGCCGAAGCCGAGCGCCTTGCCGACGGCCTCCTTGCCAGCGAACCTCCCGGCATAGCTCTGCGCCGGATTCACGCGCGACTCGCAGTAGGCGCGTTCCGCCTCCGTGAAGCAGCGCTGACGGAACCGCGGGTAGCGGTCGAGCGCCCGGCGAATGCGCTCGATCTCGATGAGGTCGACGCCGACTCGGGTCACACGTGCTCCTCGAGCCACTCCGGGAGCTGCGCGATGGACGAGATGATCCCGTCTGGACGCACGCTGGTCGCCTCGACTGCGTCCGGACGGAACTTGCCCGTCCGTACGAGCACCGTACGCATGCCGTGCGCCTGCGCGCCGGCGATGTCCGACTCGATGTCGTCCCCGACCATCCAGGTCATTTCCGCGTCGGCGTCGAGGACCTCGAGCGCCGCCTCGAAGTACGCAGTCGACGGCTTGCCCAGCACGATCGCCTCCGTTTCTGCCGCGTACTCGAGCCCGACGACGAGCGCTCCGGAATCGAGGAGCGGACCGTGCTTCGTCTGCCACCACCGGTTCTTGTGCAGGCAATAGAGCTCGGCTCCCGCCCCGAGTTCGTGGAAGGCGCGGGCGAGGTTCATGTAGCTGAAGACGAGGTTCGTCTCGGGCGTCTCGTCCGCGCCGCCGACGAGAACGGCTTCCGCATCCTCGCCGACGAGCTCGACGCCCTCGAGCTCACCGACGATGGCATGCATGGTCAGAGCGAGCACGCGCCGGCCGGCAAGCGCATGGGCGGCCGCGCGCGGCGTCGTCTGCAGCTCCTCGTCGTCGAGCTCGAGCCCCATGCCGCGGAGCGCCTCGGCGAGCGACGCGCGTGTCTGCGTAGTGCTGTTCGTGACGAAGCGAATGCGATGCCCCGCCTGGCGCAGGCGCCGGACCGCTTCCGCCCCACCGGCAATCGGTTCACCCGAAACGTGGAAGACACCGTCGACGTCCAGCAGAATCGCCGCCATGGACGGCGAGTCTATTCGCGTGAACCGCTCCGTCGTTCTCCCGCTCGCCGAGATCGAGCTTCGGTTCTCGCGCTCGAGCGGGCCTGGAGGACAGCACGCCCAGAAGTCGGAGACCCGCGTCGAGGCTCTGTTCGACGTGGAGCGCTCGAGCGCGCTGACCGATGCGCAGAAGCGCCGGGTCATCGCCCGGGCCGGTCCCGTCCTTCGTGCGGTCGCGCAGGACGAGCGCAGCCAGCTGCGAAACCGCGAGCTCGCCGTCGAGCGGATGGTCGACCAGCTCCGGACCGCGCTCCGCGTCGAGCGCCGGCGCGTGCCGACGAAGCCGACGGCTGCCTCCCGGGAGCGCCGCCTCTCGGACAAGCGCCGCAGATCCGAGACGAAGCGCCTCCGCCGGCCGGCCGACGACGATTGAGGCCGTAACCGAATCGCGAGCCCACACGTTATTCAGATGGGTTGGCACCAATCTCCGTCACCCTGGCCGGCGGGCCGCCGTCGGCCGTGGTTGCGCTCGTAGGGGAGCACGACGTCTACTCGTCCCACCGGCTCGAGCACGAGCTCGTGGTCCTGCTCGAAGAGGGGCGACGGATCATCGTCGATCTGCGCAAGGCCACATTCGTCGATTCGTCGACGCTCAGCGCCCTCCTGAGCGCCCGTAACGCCGCCGACGGCCGCGGCCTCGACCTCGTCCTCGTGCTCTCGGAGGACAGCTATACGCCGGTCCACCAGATCCTCGACATCACCGGCCTGCGGCAAGAGTTCAAGATCTTCGACGACCGCGACGCCGCGCTGCAGTCGTTGCACGACAGACAACGCGTCGCGTAGCGCGTCGCCGTCCGACGGGGCACGTACGTTCCTCCAATGGATTTCGACCCGCTGCGGCGAGGATTCGCCGAGTTCGTCGGGACCTTTGCGCTCATCTTCATCGGCGCCGGGTCGATCCTGACCTTCGCAAAGCTTTTCGCCCCCGCGATCAACAGCACCCAGGCGCAGGACGTCTACGGGGGCCTGACGCTCGTAGGTGTCGCGCTCGCGCACGGCCTGGCGATCGCTGTGATGGTGTCCGCCGTGGGGCACATCTCGGGCGGACACTTCAACCCGGCGATCACCCTCGGTTTCGTGGTCACGCGCCGCATCGCGCTGGAGCTCGCCGTGGTCTACTGGAGCGTGCAATTCGCCGCGGCCGCAGCAGCCTCGGCTCTCCTGCGGTGGATCTACGACGCGCGGCCGCGTGAGCTGACGAACCTGGGGGCGCCGGCGCTCGGGAGCGGGGTCTCGGTGTGGCAGGGCCTCGTGATCGAGCTCGTGCTGACGTTCTTCCTCGTCTGGGTCGTCTTCGCCACGGCCGCCGATCCCGGCGGAACGTTCAAGTCGATCGCGGGGCTTGCGATCGGCCTCACGATCACCGCAGACATCCTCATCGGCGGCCCGCTCACCGGTGCGGCGATGAACCCTGCCAGGGCTTTCGGTCCGGAGCTCTTGTCGCGCGACTGGGCCGATGCGTGGGTCTGGTACGTCGGGCCGTTCGCCGGCGGCGCGCTCGCAGCGCTGGCGTACGAGTTCCTCTACCTGCGACCAGTGCGACCGATCCCGGTCGGCGCTCCCGAGAGCGGCGTCATCGAGCCGCGACCCGGCGAGACGGCTGTTTCCTGAGGGCCGGACTCGCCGTACGACCGTGTTGGTAAAACGAGGCCATGGCTCCGTTGGCCGTCGTCCCCGACTTCGAGGCTGAGGTCGACCGCCTCTACACGCTTCCCCTCGACGAGTTCACCTCGGCACGGAACGACCTCGCGCAACGCCTGAAGCGCGCGGGCCAAAAGGACGCGGCTGCGGACGTGCAGGGCCTGCGCAAGCCGACCGTCCCGGTGTGGGCGATCAACCAGATCGCGCGCGAGCACGGCAAGGACGTCGGGGCGCTGATCGAGGCTTCCGACGACCTCCGCGCGGCGCAGGAGCAGGCGCTTGGAGGCGGCGACAGCGATCAGCTTCGGGCTGCGGCATCCGCCGAACGAGAAGCTCTCCGCACGTTGACGGATTACGCGCAGCAGCTGCTCGGTGGCGACGCGGCCGCCGCGACGCTCGAACGCGTCGCATCCACGCTCCGCGCAGCCGCGCTGGATCCACAGACGCGGGAGCTGCTGGCAAGCGGCAGGTTGTCAGAGGAGCTGCAGTCGGCCGGGTTCGGCGCATTCGAGGGAATAAGCGTCCCGGCGCAACGCCGCCCGCGGCCGCGCAAGACGGCGCCGGCTCGACCTTCGGCGGCGGAGCGGCGACGGCAGGAGCGCGTGGCGAAGCTCCGCGATCGGCTGGCGAAGCTGAAGCAGGACGCAACGGAGGCCGAGCGTGAGGCGAAGCACGCGCAAGCCGCCGCCGACAAGGCTCACGCACGGTTCGAGCGGGCAGCCGCAGCGGCCGGCAAGGCGCAGGCCGAGCTCGAGGCCGCCGAAGAGAACGCGTAAAACGCTCCGCCGCGGAAAGAAAGCGCGGCATGGTGAGCGACACCGACCTCATCATTCTCGACGGCGGCACGTTCTTCTATTCGAGCGAGAACGGCGACGTCGAAGAACGAGCGCCATCGGGCTTTTTCTACCGCGACGTCCGCCACCTCACGCTGTGGAAGCTCACGATCGACGGACGTGAGATCAACACGCTGTCGAGCCGGCGCATCGACTACTACTCGGCCCGCGTCGTCGGAACGCCCCCGCACGACGGCGAAGCGGCGCGGATCTCCGTGCGTCGTGACCGTTTCGTCACCGAGGGCGCCCACGAGGACGTCGTGCTCGAGAACCTCACCGACGAGCCGCAAGAGGCACGGCTCGAGCTGTCGTACGAAGCGGACTTCGCCGACGTCATGGAGGCCGAGGCAAGCCGACAGGGCGAAGGAAAGCGCTGGGTCGAGACGACCCCGCGTTCCGCAACGCTCTGGAGCGAGCGGGACGGCTACCGCCGTGGCACGAAGCTCAGGTTCAACCGACAAGGCCGTGTGACGAAACGGCGGGCTTTCTTCCGCGTCCGGCTACGTGCGCGTGAGACGTGGAAGCTCTGCATCGACATGGTTCCACTCGTCGACGGCATCGAGCGTCCGCCGCTGCTGCGCTGCGAGGCGTTCCAGGATCACGCGCCGAAGATGCCGATGAGCCTCGAGCAGTGGCTGACGGAGGCACCCGATCTCGTCACCGAGCACAGCCCGTTCCAACGCACCTATCGCCGGAGCCTCCTCGACCTCGCGGCCCTGAGGGTGCGTCCCGATGACGTGAGGATCAGGTGGGCGATGCCGGGAGGCGGTCTCCCGTGGTTCATGACGATCTTCGGCCGCGACAGCATCATCAGCTCGTACCAGCTGCTCCCGTTTCACGCCGAGGCCGCACAGGCGACCCTCCAGGCGCTTGCCGAGCTCCAGGCGGAGGAGTGGGACAGTTGGCGTGACGCGGAGCCCGGCAAGATCCTGCACGAGCTCCGACGAGGGTCCCTCGCGGCGACCGGAAAGATCCCGCACACGCCGTACTACGGGTCACACGACTCGACTCCGCTCTGGCTGATCCTCCTCGACGAGTACGAGCGCTGGACGGCCGACGCCGCGTTCGTCCGCCGAATGGAGCCACACGCCCGCGCGGCGCTCGGCTGGCTCGAAGGGCCGGCGGACCTCGACGGGGACGGCTACATCGAGTACCGCAAGCGCTCCAGCTCGAAGCACGCGCTCGACAATCACTGCTGGAAGGACTCGAAGGAGTCGATCGTCTTCGCGGACGGGCGGCCGGCGGAGCCGCCGCTCGCGGTCTGCGAGCACCAGGGTTATGCATACGACGCAAGGCTTCGCGCTGCGCGGCTGATGCGCGAGATCTGGGGTGACGAAGACGAGGCGGCCGGGCTCGAGCAGCGCGCCGCCGAGTTGAAGGAGCGCTTCAACAAGGACTTCTGGTGCAGGTCATGCCGCCACTACACGCTCGCGCTCGACTGCGAGAAGAAGCAGGTCGACGCGATGGCGTCCAACGTCGGGCACCTCCTGTGGAGCGGAATCGTCGACGAAGGTCGCGCCGGCCCGACGGTGCGGCGCCTGTTTCGCGACGACATGTTCAGCGGCTGGGGGATCCGCTCTCTCTCCACCGACAACCCGAGCTACAACCCAATCACGTACCACAACGGCACCGTGTGGCCTCACGACAACGCGATCGCGGCCGAGGGGATGCGGCGCTACGGGTACCGGGACGAGGCCGCGCGCGTCTGCGAGGCATTGATCGACTCCGCCGAAGCGTTCGCGCACCAGCTTCCCGAGGTCTTCGCCGGCTTCGCCCGCGACGGCGCCGACATGCCGGTCGAGTATCCCGACGCGCTGAAGCCGCAGTCGTGGGCAGCCGGAGCGCCCCTGATGGCGATCCGGACGCTGCTCGGCCTCGACGTCGTCGACGGTCGTCTGCGAGCACGTCCGTGTGAGTCGAAGAAGATCGGCAAGCTACGCCTGAAGGGCGTCAGCGTGCGCGGTGAGCGCGTCGACGTGCGGTGAGTCGCGCTACTCGACCGTGACCGTCTTCGCCAGGTTGCGCGGCTGATCGACGTTCAACCCGCGCAGGCGCGCGATCCGGTACGCAAGCAGCTGCAAGGGCAGCACTGCGAGCACCGCCTGCAGGAAGGCGGGCGTCCGCGGGATGTAGATGACGTCGTCCGCGTGGTGCTGGATGTCCTCGTTGCCGTCCGTCGCGATCGCGACCACCTGCGCGCCGCGCGCGCGGACCTCCTGGATGTTCGAGACGACCTTGTCATAGATCACCTTCTGGTCGGTCGCAACGCAGACGACCGGCGTCTCCGAGTCGAGCAGCGCGATCGGGCCGTGCTTCATCTCGCCCGCCGAGTACGCCTCCGTCGGGATGTACGAGATCTCCTTGAGCTTCAGCGCACCCTCGAGCGCGACGGGTAGCCCGATGTGCCGGCCGAGGTAGAGGAAGAACGGCTTCTGGTGGTGCCGCTCGGCGATCTCTTCGATCGGATGATCGCCGTCGAGGAACTGCACCATCTTCAGCGGGAGGTCGTAAAGCTCCTCGAGGATGAACTCCATCTCGTCCTCGGGAACGGTGCGGCGGATCTGCGCGAGCTTCAGCGCGATCAGCGACAGCAACGCGACCTGCGACGTGAACGTCTTCGTCGCCGCGACGCCGATCTCGAGGCCCGCGCGCGTGTACAGCACCGCATCGACCTCGCGGGTGATCTGCGTCCCGAGCTGATTCGTGATCGCAAGCGTGCGTGCTCCCTGCATCCGTGCCAGCTGCATCGCGGCGATCGTGTCCGCGGTCTCGCCCGATTGCGAGATGCCGATCACGAGCGTGTCCTTCGAGAGCACCGGGTTGCGGTAGCGCCATTCGCTCGCGATGTCAGGCTCGACCGGAATGCGCGCCCACTCCTCGATGATGTAGCGCCCGACGACGCCGGCGTGGTACGCCGTCCCGCACGCGACGATGACGATCCGGCGGAGGTTCTTGATCTCGAGCTCGTTCAGGCCGATGCCGTCGAGGACGAGGCGCCCGCGGCGTGCGCGGTCGCCGATCGTCTCGCTGACGGCCTCGGGCTGCTCGTAGATCTCCTTCAGCATGAAGGTCTCGTAGCCGCCCTTCTCGGCGCCTTCGTCGTCCCAGTCCACGGGCTCGATCTCCTTGTGCTCGACCTCGCCGTGCTCGTCGAAGAACCGTGCGCCTTCGGGCGTGATCGCGACGATCTCGCCGTCCTCGATCAACTGCACCTTGCGTGTGTCACGCAGGAAGGCGGCGATCGACGAAGCGAGGAACATCTCCCCTTCTCCCACGCCGACGACGAGCGGGCACTGACGCCTCGCGCCGACGAGCAAGTCGGGGTGGTCGTAATGGATGACGACGAAGGCGTAATGGCCCTCGAGCTCGCTGTAGGCATCTCGAACCGCTTGCACGAGTTCCCCGTCGTAGTGCCGCTCGACCAGGTGGGCGACCACCTCGGCGTCGGTGTCGGAGTCGAACTCGTGGCCCTCGGCGAGCAGCGAATCCTTCAGCTCGCGGAAGTTCTCGACGATCCCGTTCAGGACGATCGCGAGTCGACCGTCGTCGCAACCGGTCAGCGGATGTGCGTTGCGCTGGTTGACGGCGCCGTGGGTTGCCCAGCGCGTGTGCCCGAGCCCGTGCGTCGAGCTCGAGCCGTTCTCTCCCGCCGCCTCCTTCAGAAAGCCGAGGTTGCCGACCGCGCGTACGTACTCGAGCCCGCCGTTCTCGCGTAGCGCGATGCCGGCCGAGTCGTAGCCGCGGTACTCCAGGCGCTGCAAGCCATGAAGCAGAAGATCCTTCGCTGGCCGCCTACCGACGTATCCAATGATCCCGCACACCCCAGACTCCTCTCAGTTGCCGCCCCCAAAGGGGAGTGGGTCAAACGCTGTACATCGCGGTCTTACGAAAAGTTCCTCGAAAGCGTACTGGGCCGGTGAAGCCCGCTCCCCTCCTCGAAAGAGCGGTTTTAGCCGAGCCCTCGTCTTACGAGAGCCGCGATGCTAGCACAGAGGGATTCGGCCTCCTGAGCCGATTCTGCCTCTGCCAGCACCCGGATTACGGGCTCTGTCCCCGAGGGCCGAACGAGGACGCGGCCGCGGTCGCCTAGCTCGGCATTCAGGCGCTCGACCTCCGCGTCGATCGCCGGCCTCAGGCGGCGCTTGGCCACTGGAATGTTCTCCTTCGCCTGGGGATATCGGGGCATGACGGCGGCGACCTCCGCCAGCGGCCGACCGTGGAGCGTGGCGCAGAGGAGGAGGGCGGCAACGAGGCCGTCTCCCGTCACGTGCCCGTCCAGCCAGATCAGATGCCCCGACTGCTCGCCGCCGAGGCTGCCGCCTTCGCGCCGCAGCGCTTCGAGCACGTAGCGGTCGCCGACGTCCGTGGTCACCACCCGGATGCCGTGCTCGGCCATAAGCCGGTGCAGCCCGAGATTGGCCATCGACGTCACGGCGACGAGGTCGACCTTCCGGTCGAGCGCGATCACCGCGACGATCTGGTCGCCGTCGACCACCTCGCCGTTCGCATCGACCGCGAGCATCCGGTCGCCGTCGCCGTCGAAGGCAACCCCGAGATCGAGACCGTGTGAAGTGACCGTGCTCTGCAGGGCGTTCAGGTCTGTGGCGCCGCAGCCGACGTTGATGTTCGTGCCGTCGGGCTCGTTCCCGATTGCCGTCACCTTTGCACCGAGGTCCGCGAACGCCTTCGGCGCGAGGCCGGAGTAGGCACCGTTCGCGCAGTCGACTCCGATCTTCAGGCCGGAGAGATCCGAGCCGAACCGCTCCACGACGTGCTCCAGATAGCTGTCCGTTGCGACACCGACCTCCTCGATCTCGCCCTCGCCGGACCCCGGGGTGTCGAGCAGCGCCTCGATCTCCTCCTCCTGCGTGTCGGTGAGCTTCTGCCCATCGCGGTCGAAGAACTTGACGCCGTTGTACTCCGGGGGGTTGTGCGAGGCCGTGATGACGCAGCCGAGGTCGAGCGTCAGGAGCGCGACGGCCGGCGTCGGCAGCACACCGGCGACGACGGCGCCGCCGCCGGCCGAGGCGATGCCGCGGGCCAGCGCGGCTTCGAGCTCCGGGCCCGACGCGCGTGTGTCCCGTCCGATGAAGATGCGGCCGCGGCCGGACCAGATCGTCGCGGCACGACCTAGGCGCTCGACGAGCTCAGGCGTGAGGTCCTGGCCGACGACGCCACGGACGCCGTCCGTGCCGAAGTACCGGCGGGCCAAGCTAGCGCTTGCTGAACTGAGGCGCCTTGCGCGCTTTGTGGAGGCCCGCCTTCTTGCGTTCGACGATGCGGGCGTCCCGGGTAAGGAAGCCGGCGCGCTTCAGCGGCACGCGGAGCTCGGGATCCGCCTCGACGAGCGCGCGGGCGATCCCGTGCCGAACAGCCCCGGCCTGGCCGCTGGGGCCGCCGCCGTGGACGCGCACGCGGATGTCGTACGTCCCCGTGACTCCTGCGACCTCGAGCGGGGCGAGCGCCGCCGTGCGGTGCGCGACCCGCGGGAAGTATTCCTCGATCGTGCGGCCGTTGAACCAGGTCACCCCGTCACCCGGCCGCAGGATTACGCGGGCGACCGACGTCTTCCGCTTGCCGGTGCCCCGGTACTGGGCGATCTGATTCATCGGGTCTCCTCCAGCTGCAACGGCTTCGGCGACTGCGGGCCGTGCGGATGCTCGGGGCCGGCGTAGATCTTCAGCTTCGTGATCTGCTGCCGCGCCAGCCGGTTCTTCGGAAGCATTCCCTTGACGGCCGTTCGCAGCACCTCTTCGGGCCTTCGCTCGAGCTGCTCGCGCAGGGAGCGGCTGCGCAACCCACCTGGATAGCCGGAGTGGCGGTAGTAGCGCTTCTGGTCGAGCTTGTTCCCCGTCACCCGGATCTTTTCCGCGTTGACGACGACGACGAAGTCGCCGGTGTCGACGTGCGGCGTGTAGGCGGGCTTGTTCTTGCCGCGGAGCGTGTCCGCGATCTGCGTTGCGAGACGGCCGAGGGTCTGTCCCTCCGCGTCGACGACGTACCACTCGCGGGCGATCTCTCCGGGCTTTGCGCTGTAGGTCTTCATACCGTCAAAAAGGCGGACTTGGCGTCCGCCGGGGCGCAATGGTAGCAGGGAGCGC
>JBKPDB010000076.1:0-30972 GCA_046727655.1 Actinomycetota bacterium | reverse complement strand
CGTCTCCTCAGCGCCTTCGAGGCCGCCGAAGGCGAATCCGACCCGGACCTCCGTGCAGCGTGGCTCACGTTCGTCGTCGTCGGGGCCGGGCCGACAGGCGTCGAGATGGCCGGCCAGATCGCCGAGCTGGCGCGCGACACTCTCCGCCGCGAGTTCAGCGCCATCGACCCGCGCAACGGTCGCATCCTGCTCGTCGAAGCGGCAGACCGTGTGCTGACGACGTTTCCGCCTTCTCTCTCGGGGAAGGCAACGCAATCGCTCGAAAAGCTCGGTGTGACGGTGCTCGCGGGAAGGACGGTTGTCGGCATCGACGGCGACAGCGTCACGATCGCCGGCGGAAGCGGTTCTCCGGAGCGAATTCCAACCCGGACCGTCATCTGGGCAGCGGGAGTGACCGCCTCAGGCCTCGCCGGACGGCTCGCCGAGCTCACGGGCGCCGAGCGCGATCGGGCCGGACGCGTGACCGTCGAGCCGGATCTCACGCTTCCGGGTCACCCGGAGATCTTCGCCCTCGGCGACATGGTCCGCGTCCGCGATGCCGGCGGATCGTCCGTCGTGTTCCCGGGCGTGGCGCCCGTCGCCATGCAACAAGGTCGCTACGCCGGAGACGTCGTGCGCGATCGGCTGCGCTCGCGGCAGACGCGCCCGTTCCGCTACCGAGACAAGGGCAACCTCGCCACGATCGGCCGCGCCGCTGCCGTCGCCGACATCAAGGGATTGAGGCTCAGCGGGTTCATCGCGTGGGTCACCTGGCTGCTCGTCCACCTCTGGTACCTCGTCGGCTTCCAGAACCGGATCCTCGTCTTCATTCGCTGGGCATTCAGCTTCGCCACGCACGGCCGAGGCGCGCGCCTGATCGTCGAATCCTGGATGGACTCGGCCCAGGGCCAACGCCACAGGGCGAATTAGGAGCTACTGAGCAGCATCGCCCGAGGCTAGGAGCGCTTCGAGGCGCAGAAGGATCTCGCGTCGATCGACGGAGGACGTGAGACCGGAGTTTTGCGTAGCCTCGTCCTCGAGTTGTCCGAAGAGGTCTGCTGTTGCGCGCAACGCGCGGGCCACGTCATCAGCGTCGTATCGCGCGAATGTCGCACGCATCGCCGCTACGAGGCGCTCGTCGGCCCAGCGCTTCTAGACGCGCCTACGCGCCGCGGCTACGGCCGTCGAGCCGGATAGTCCACGGGTCGATGGCATCGACGACGAGGTGCGTCCCGCTCCACGGATCGCGCGCGAACGTGGCGCGGACGGCGTCCTCCGATTCGGCCTCGACGGCATGCGCGACCCGATGCTCGTCGGAGAGCGGGCCGCCGAGCACGAGGAAGCCGTCGTCGACGAGGCCGTCCATGAAGGCGGCATGGGCGTCCCAGCCGGACTGCTCCTCGAGCGGACGCGAGGCGTCCCACTCAGGACCGGAGCGCAGCAGCATGACGAGGAACATCGCCACGTCGGCGTTTGTATCAGGCGTGCTGCGGCCGTGCAGCGCCTGGTACGCGGCCTCCGGCGGCCGCGACTACCGGTCGGCGATCGCGGTCGCGGCGCCTCCGGCCTCCGCGGCCTGGGGCACCGCGCGAGCCGTTGCAGCTCTGCGGCGCGTCGCAAGCACCGACCCGAGGAGCACGAGCGCAAACCCGACGCCCATCGACACGCTGAAGCGTTCGTCGAGGATCGTCACGCCGAGGACGGCCGCGACGGCCGGGTTGACGTACGTGATCACCGTCGCCCGAACCGGTCCGATCTCGCCGATCAGGGCGAAGAAGAGCAGGAACGCAAAGGCGGTGCAGACGAGCGCGAGCGCCACGACAGAGGCGACGACGCGACCGGAAGGCATCGTCGACGGGAACGAAAAGGCCGAGATCGGGGCATAGACGACCGCCGTCAACGCGAGCGAAGCGGCAATGACGCCGAGGCCGGGCGCGTCCGCGAGGTAGCGCGCCAGGAGGATCGGGCCGACTGCATAGCCGACCACGACAACCGCCATCTCGAGGAGCGGTCGCAGGCTCGCGCCGCCGACATCCACGCCGACGATGGCTGCGACGCCGGCCATTCCGAGGAGGAGACCTGCCACGCCGATGCGGTCGAAGCGGTCCCGTCCGCCCGACGCCCACACCACGACGGCGCCGACGAGCGGGACGGCGGCGATCAGGAGGCCCGCGAGCGAGCTGGACAGATGCTGCTCGGCCGAGGAGAGGAAAAGCCACGGAATCGCAATCTCGACCGCGGTGAAGATGAGCAGCGCCGTCTTGTGGCGAAGGAGCGGTCGAAGCTCGCCGCGCGTGGCCGCGATCGGTAGGAGCAGCAGCGCCGCCAGGCCGGTCCGCGCGAGAACGAGGAACTCCGGTGAGACCTCGCGAACGGCGACCCGGATCAGCAGGTACGGGATGCCCCAGATGACGCACATCGCGCCGAACAGGAGCCAGGCACGCTGCGAGACCGAGTGGTCGGACGAGGTGCCCGTCATCCCCTCACCGTACGTGGAACGGGCCAGGCTGCGGAATCGTGAGACGGACGCCTCGACACAGGAGAAACAGTGCGGGCACCCGTACCCACAGAGAGGGGGTGCGGCATGCCAACATTGACCCGTGGCGACCGCTTGGAATCGACGCCGATGACCGTCGAGAGGGACCCAGTCCACTCGGAGCTTCAGGCGACCGAGCGACGCAGCCGTGCGCTCCTCGACGCCATCCCCGACAAGATGTTCCGGGTCAGCCGCGAAGGGATCATTCTCGACATCCAGGAGAACGAGGCCCTGTCCACGATCCCGACGCAAGCCGAGATCGGCGGGAGCGTGTACCGGACGCCGCTCCGGCGAGAGGCGGCCGACCGCGTGATGGCCGCGGGGAGGCTGGCGCTCGAGACCGGCGAGTTGCAGACGATCGAGTGGGACCTCGACGTCGAGGGCGATTTACGGTACATGGAGGGCCGCTTCATCGCGAGCGGGGACGACGAGTTCCTCGTCGTTGTCCGCGACGTCACCGAGCGGAAGCGCCACGAGGTCGAGCAGCAGGCTCTCCACCGCGTAGCCCTTGCCGTCGCGGGCGAGCGTCGCCCTGAGGGGATCTTCGACGTCGTAACGGAGGAAGTCGGCCGGGTGCTCGCAGCCCATTCGGCGAACCTCCTGCGCTACGAGGAAGGCGGCGTGTCCGTCATCGTCGGCCGCTGGAGCGAGCCGGGCGTCTACACGGGCCCCGTGGGAGAGCGCTCCCCGGTGAAAGCCGGGACCTCGACCCAGATCGTCTACACGACCGGCCGTCCGGTCCGGCTCGGCCTCGACGACGGCATCGAGCCCGGATTTGCCTATTACCTGCGGAAAATCGGCGCCAACTCGATCGTTGCGGCGCCGATCACGGTCACGGGCCGTCTCTGGGGCATGATCACCGCCCGGCTCACTCCTCCGAGCGTGTTCCCGGAGGGTGCGGAGGAGCGCCTCAACGGTTTCGCTCGGCTCGTCTCGGTCGCGCTCGCAAACGAGGAGGCTCGGGAGCAGCTGGCTGCGTCTCGCGCTCGCCTGGTGTCGACGGCAGACGACGAGCGTCGGCGGCTGGAGCGCAATCTCCACGACGGAGCCCAGCAACGGCTCGTCACACTCTCGCTGTCGCTTCGACACGCACGGCGGAAGCTCCCCTCTGATCCGGATCGCGCCGACGAGCTGCTTGCAGCGGCGAGCAGCGAGCTCGAAGTGGCGCTCGAGGAGCTTCGCGAGCTCGCGAGAGGAATCCATCCTGCGGTCCTCACGGAGCGCGGGCTGGCGCCCGCCCTGCATGCCTTGGCCGATCGCGCGTCCCTGCCGGTACAGCTCGACGTCCCGACGGACGAGCGCCTGCCCGCACGAGTCGAAGCCGCTGCGTACTACCTCGTCTCGGAGGCGCTTGCCAACGTCGCCAAGTACGCCGAGGCCACGGGCGTAGAGGTCTGCGTCGCTCGCGAGGACGGCTTTGCGCTGATCGAAGTCACCGACGACGGCATCGGCGGCGCAGATCCCCGGCAGGGATCCGGATTGCGCGGTTTGTGCGACCGGATCGAGGCGCTCGACGGCACACTGTCCGTCCATAGCCCGCCGGGCGAAGGAACGACGATTCGCGCCAGGGTTCCGTGCGCCGTCGAGCTCGCTGCCGCAAGTGACGAGTACAGGGTGGCGCGGATACCTGGATAAACCGGCGCGGCATGACGTCACGATCTGATTCCGCGAGACGATTCGACACGAAGATCGCGGTCGTCCTGCTCGACGACCTTGCCGTCTGGCAGAAGACGAACGTGACGGCATTCCTCGTCAGCGGGATCGCCGGCACCGTGCCGGGCATCGTCGGCGAGCGGTACCGCGATGCGTCGGGCAACGAGTACCTGCCGATGTTCGTACAGCCCGTGCTGGTCTACGAGGCGGACTCGGCCGCCCTGCGACGGGCCTACGACCGGGCAATGGGTCGCGGTGTCACTCCAGCGATCTATACGCGCGACCTGTTCTCGACGAACCACGACGAGGCAAACCGGGCGGCTGTGGCTCCCGTGCCGGCGGATGCGCTCGACCTCGTGGGGATCGCCCTGCGGGCCGACCGCAAGACGGTCGACAAGGTCGTCGACCGGCTCCGCTTCCATCCCTGACCTCGTCACTGCGGGCTCGGAAGTACGGATAACCGTACTTCAAAAGTCGGGTTGCGCACATTGGCGGACCGGGCCCGAATCGGCAAGCTACCGCCTTCACCTCTTCGTCTGCGAGGCCGCCGCATGGGGAGCGAACGCAATTTCGACGAGTGGGTCCGCCGCCGCCTGGCGTACTGGCCGACCCCGCAGATCGTCGATTTCGAGCGCTGGCTTCGTGAGCGGGAGCTCGTGGAGTTCCTTCCCGCCGTCCGTGAGGCCTCGAGGCACCGCGGCGTCGAGCTGGAACACGTGAACGGGCGGGATCCGCGACGGCGACTCATCGACCATCTCGTCGCACGCATCAAGCGCCTGGTGAGTGCTCGCACTCTCCTCCAGGAAGGCGGCGGGTCGGTCGTGGAGATCGAGGCACACACGGCCGAGATCGAGCGTCTGCGAGCCGAGCTCGCAGACGTCGTCAAGGAATCCGCCGCCTGACGGAGTCCTAGGCCGCTTCTTCCCGCGCGAGCGCCGTCTCGGCTTCCGCCGTCTCGACGGCAACCGCTTCCTCGGGAGAGCGCAGGAGAAGCGCCGCGAGCACGATCGCGAGAATCACGAGGCCTGCTCCGACGGCAAACGCGAGCTGGTAGCCGCTCGTGAGAGCCGAGGCAGTCGAGTCGCCGCCGCTGATGAGGCTGTCGCTGCGTGTCGTGGAGAGGCTTGCGAGCACGGCGAGGCCAAGGGCGCCGCCCACCTGCTGGGACGTGTTGACCAGGCCGGAAGCGAGCCCCGAGTCGCTCGGCCCGGCGCTCGACAGCGCGAGCGTGAAGAGCGAGGGAAAGACGAGCCCTCCGCCGACACCGATCAGGAGCATCACCGGCAGAACGTCGCGCACGTAGTGACCTTCGACCGGCACGCGGACGAGCAGCGCAAGTCCGATCGCAATCATCGCGAGGCCGGGGATCAAGGTCGCCGCGGCGCCGAAGCGCATGATCAGTCGAGCCGAAAGGCCGACGGAAAGCGTCCCGATGATCAGCGCGACGGGAAGGAACGCGAGGCCGACCTCGATGGCGTCATAGCCGAGCACCCGCTGCAGGTACAGCGCCCCGAGAAAGAACATTCCGAACAGCCCGGCAACCGCGAGCGCCTGGATCCCGTTGGCCGCCGAGACGACGCGGGACCGGAAGATGCGAAGCGGCACCAGCGGATTTGCCGCGCGATTCTGACGGAAGACGAACGCGGCGAGCAGGGCGATCGCAACCGCCCCGAGGCCGAGTGTGTGGAGAGAGGCCCAGCCACGGTCACCCGCCTCCAGAATGGCGTAGATCCCGATCATCAACGCGCTGACGACGAGCAGAGCGCCCGGTACGTCAGCGCCGCGCTCGAGCCCGATCCCCTCGTCGCGGTCGAGCAGCCTCGACGTCAGAAGCGCCGTCGCGAGACCGATCGGAAGGTTGATGTAGAAGATCCAGTGCCAGTTGATCAATTGCGTGAGAACGCCGCCTGCGAGCAGGCCGATCGAGCCCCCGCCGGCGGCGACGAAGGTGTAGACGCCGAGCGCCTTCGTCCTCTCGCCCGGCTCGGGGAACATCGTCACGATGATCCCGAGGATCACGGCAGCGGTCATGGCGCCGCCGGCTCCCTGGATGAATCTCGCGGCGATCAAGAGCTCCTGGCTCTGGGCGAGGCCGCACAGGGCAGAGGCCGCCGTGAAGACCGCGAGGCCGATCATGAAGATTCGCTTCCGACCGATCAGGTCGCCGAGGCGCCCCGCGAGGAGCAGCAGGCCGCCGAACGCGATCAGATACGCGTTGACGACCCAGGCGAGGTTCGCCTGCGAGAAGTTCAGGTCATCCTGAATGGACGGCAGCGCGACGTTCACGACGGTCTGGTCGAGAACGATCATGAGAAATCCCGCGCAGAGAACGATCAACGCGATCCACCGATCGCGATCGCTCCGCTGCTGCGACTGCGGCCCTGCAGTCATCGTTCTTCCAGGTTGGAGGTCGCTGGACATGCACCGCAGTAGAGCCAGCCGACCTCTTCGCTACGGCTAGCCGCACCGGTGCGCTACGCGACCTCGGGCTTCGGCCCGGCCTGCTCCAGCCGCTCTAGCTCCTGCTCCACCATCTCGCGGCCCTTCTCGAGGAAGTCGATCATGAGCTCGATCTCCTCGTCCGAGTGGCCCTCGAGCAGCCGCACAGTTCCGTGGTACAGCGGCTCGTAGTACGGGAAGGCACGCTCCACCCGTCCCGGTACGAGCTCTACGAGCACGCGCCGTCGGTCCTGAGTGTCGCGGCGCCGCTGGGCGTAGCCCGCCCGCTCAAGGCGGTCGACGAGCGTGGTGATCGCGCCGCTCGAGAGGTGCATCGCCTTCGCCAGCTGCCCGGCCGTGATCGGCCCGCGCTGGCCGAGGATGTCGAGGCAGCGCATGTCGGTCCGGTTGATTCCTGTGGCCGCGGCGACATACTCGTCGAACGCCTCCGAGACGTTCTGGGAGGCGCGAATCGCGAGGGAAAGCTGATCGAGCAGCTCTCGCCGGCGCCGGCTGGGCGACTTTCTCTTGACAGTCGAATCTCTCATTTGGTAAAAGACTTACTCGTCAAAACAGTCTAACGCGGATGGAGCAGCAATGGAAGAAGCGATTCAGGCAACCAACCTCCGAAAGGCATACGGAAAGGTTCAAGCGCTGGACGACCTGACCCTTCGCGTCCAGGCGGGAACCATCTTCGGACTGCTCGGCCCGAACGGAGCCGGGAAGTCCACAACCGTCAAGATCCTGACCACCCTGTCCCGGCCCGATGCGGGTAAGGCTCGCGTCGCCGGCTTCGATGTCCTCGAGGCGCCGCAGCGCGTCCGGCACGCGATCGGCGTCGTCGGCCAGCGCCACGGGTCCGCCGAAGAGGCAACCGGGCGCGAGAACCTCGTGCTCCAGGGCGCGCTGTACGGCGTCGGCGGCTCGGAGCTGAAGCGGCGGGTCGACGAGCTGCTCGAGCGGTTCGGGCTCGCCGAGGCCGCCGACCGGCCGGTGCGGACGTACTCGGGGGGAATGTCGCGGCGGCTCGACGTCGCCATGGGCCTCCTCCACCGGCCGCGCGTGCTGTTTCTCGACGAGCCCACGACCGGGCTCGATCCCGAGATGCGCGCGGCCTTGTGGGCCGAGATCGAGCGGCTTGCGCGCGAGGAGCAGATGACCATCCTCCTGACGACGCACTACCTCGACGAGGCCGACCGGCTCGCGTCCCAGCTGGCGATCGTGGATCGCGGGCGTGTCGTCGCCACAGGCACTCCCGACGAGCTGAAACGGGAGCTGAAGGGCGATGCCGTTCACGTCGAGCTCGAGAATGTGGATTCGGACCTGCGCGTTAAGGCCGTACTCGCCCGCGTTGCGTCACTGGGTGAGGTGGTGGTCGACGGGCGACTCGTGCACGCGCGCGCGGATCACGGCGCGGCCGCCGTCCCCGAAGTGCTCGCGGCGCTCGAATCCGCAGGCATCAACGTCGCGTCCGTCACGACGGCCCGCCCGTCGCTCGACGACGTCTACCTGCGCCACGCGGGACGCACGTTCGGCGAGGCCGATCTCAAGGAGGCAGCGTGAGTACCGCGATCCAACAGACGTGGCAGATCAATCTGCGTTACATCCGAGCCTTCGTCCGGCAGCCTGCCTGGGTCGCGATCGCGCTCGTGCAGCCCATCATCTGGCTGCTGCTCTTCGGGCAGCTGTTCAAGAGCGTCGTCGAGATCCCCGGCTTCCAGGGTGGCTCGTACATCGCGTTCCTCATGCCCGGCGTCGCCGTGATGACCGCGGTGATGTCCGCCGGCTGGAACGGCATGGGCTTCATCGAGGACATGCACCGCGGTGTGCTCGACCGCGTGCTCGTCACGCCACTGTGGCGCGGCGCGCTCAATGCGGGCAGCTTGCTCTACGCGATCATCACCATCGCGTTGCAGGTGCTGGTGATCATCGGCATCGGGCTCGCAGCGGGCGCGTCCTTCGAGAACGGCATCGTCGGCGTGGCGACCCTCCTCCTCGTCTCCTGCCTGCTCGGTGGATCCATCGCGGCGCTCTCGAACGGGCTCGCGCTGGTGGCGAAGGAGCGAGAGACGCTGATCGGAGCCGTGACCTTCGTCACGCTGCCGATCACATTCCTCTCGACGACGTTCATGCAGGCGAGCCTCGTCCCGGACTGGGTGCATTCGATTGCGCGCTTCAATCCGGTGAACTGGGCCGTCGAAGCAGGTCGCTCGGGCGCAACCGAGCACACCGACTGGAGCCTCGTCGGATCGCGCATCGCGCTCCTGTCCGCGCTCCTGGTCGCGAGCTGGGCGCTCGCGACGAGAGCGTTCCGCGCGTACCAGCGCTCGATCTAAGAAACGTCGCGCAGCTTGTCGGGATCGGCCACCAGGTCGATCTCGACAATGCGCCCCTGCGCGACGGTGAACCCGATGACCGCGATCGGCCGGGGTCCCGGCGCAATGACGAGCCCGGCAGCGCCGTTGACCACGGCCGGTCGCGCGAACTGCGCGAACCGGGCGCCTCGCGTGAGAGTCGTTCTGGCGACGTCCGCAGCGCCGCGAACCACCGCTGGCTCGCGCGCTGCTGCGGGCAGCTCGCCGCGGTCGATCCGGAAGACGACGTCGGGGTCGAGAACGGCGACGAGCGCATCGAAGTCGCCCGCGCGGGCGGCGGCAAGGAAGGCGTCGATGACCGCACGCTGCTCGGTGAGGTCCGCGTCCGTGCTCGGCGCCGCGCCCTGGACACGCCGGCGGGCGCGACTGGCGAGCTGGCGGGTCGCGTCGGGCGTCCGCCCCACGATCGGCGCAATCTCGTCGAACGGGAGAGCGAACATGTCGTGGAGGACGAAGGCAAGCCGTTCGGCCGGCGTCAGTTTCTCGAGCACGACGAGGAGAGCTAGACCGACGGAGTCGGCGATCAGCGCTTCCTGCTCGGGATTGTCTTCGCTCTCCTCCGAGACGACCGGCTCGGGCAGCCACTCGCCGACGTAGTCCTCGCGCCGTGCCTTCCGCGCCCGCAGCTCGTCGAGAGACAGGCGGGCGACCACAGTGGTGAGCCACGCGCGCATGTTCTCCACCGCGCCAGTGTCGGAACGGTTGAGCCGCAGCCACGCCTCTTGGACGACATCGTCAGCGTCACTCAGCGAGCCGAGCATGCGATACGCGACCGCCCGCAGGTGGCCGCGGTGTCGCTCGAATTCCTGTGTCTGCCAGTTCGGCGGCGTCATCTGTCACATCCTCGCGTCGTGTCGCGTCATAGAGATGACGAACCGAAAGCGGCCGCTGTGACCGCTCTCATCTCATCAGCACAAGGAGTTCGAAATGACGTACATACGAATGATCAGCTCTCTCGTCGCCATTGGATCGCTGTTCCTCGCGGTTGCCTTCGTCCCCGTTGTCGGTGCCGCGCTCATCGTGCTTCTCCTGTTCGGAGTGTTTCTCCTCGCGCTCGTCGGCGTCTTCAGCGGCCTGGAGAACCGGACGGTGCGCCAGCACGAGCCCGTCCTCGACGGGAGGAGGTGGCGCGAGGGCGGTTAGCGCGAAGAAAGAGCCCGCCGACTCAGTGCACGTCGCGGAGGTGCTCGTCGAGCCAGGGCACGATCCGCTCGAGCGCTTGCGGCACGTACGGCGCCTGGTCGTAGAGCTCGACATGGTTCGAGGTCTCGATCCACTCGAGCTGCTTCGGCTCTCCGGCGCGATCGTAGACCTCCTGTGCGTAGCGGGGTGGCAGGAGGACGTCCGTGGTGCCGTGGACGACTAGCAACGGGCGCGGCGCGATCAGGTGCGAGCGGGCGATGACGTTCCAGCCGACGATGTGCTCCATCGAGGCGACGGTCACGCGGTTCTGCCAGTTCGGGGCCTCGGTCGCATGGGCGCGGCTGTAGTACTCGTACGCTTCCTCCACGGGCATGGCGGAGGGTGCATAGTCGGGAGGGCCCTCGATCGCCGGCATGTACTGCAGATCGTCGCTCTCGTACTGGCGCTGTCGAGCGTCGTTCAGCGTCGTCAGGTAGTCGGCGAAGCCTTCTTCCCCGAGGAACTCGCGATAGGTGTCGGTGATGTTGTACGCGCCCGCGACGAGCGCAACCGCTTTGACGCGGAGGTCCGTGGATGCCACGGCGAGGCCGTAGCCTGCGCCCATGCAGACACAGCAGAGCCCGAGCCGCGTCGGGTCGACGTCGTCCCGCGTTAGCAGATAGCTGACGGCGTTCTTCAGGTCTTCGACTTGCTCGGCTGTGACCAGGTGCTGCCGCGCCTCGCCTTCGCTCTCCCCGAAGTTACGGTTGTCGAAGGCGAGCACGGTGTAGCCCGCTTCGGCGAGAGCCGCCGCGTAATGCGGAAGCGTCTCTTCCTTCACGGAGGTCATCGGTCCCGCCATCGCCAGCGCGGGGGTCCGCTCGCGCGGTCCGGCGCGAGGCGGTCGATACAAGTGGGCGGCGAGCGTGAGCCCGTCACTTCGGAAGCGGACCGTCTCGCGGACGCTCGGGTCGACGCTGGGGAGGACATTCAGCTGCGTGGCCATCTGGGTCTCCTGAGGAAAGGGGAACTCCAGCCACCGTAGGCCGGGCGGCGCAAGCTGAGCCAGACATGCTGATATAGCTGACGGTTATGGACGTTCATCTGCGGAACCTCCGCTACTTCGCAGCCGTCGCGGAGGACCTGCACTTCTCACGCGCAGCGGAACGCCTCCACGTGTCCCAGCCGGCGCTCTCCAAGCAGGTCCGCCAGCTCGAACGAGAGCTCGGCTTTGCACTCTTTCGCCGCAACCGGCGCGGCGTCGGGCTCACAGCCGCAGGCGAGGCGTTGCTTCCGACCGTCAAGGAACTGCTGGCCCGCTGGGAGGAAGGGCTCTGTGCGGCCGTCGAACGCGCGACCGAGGAGAGCAAGCTCCTGCGTGTCGGCTTCCAGACGAGCGTCGGCGGGGGCCTCTACCAGGACATCGCGGCACGATTCGGCACGCTGCGCCCGGACTGGCGGCTTGCGCTTCGGCTGCATTCGTGGTCGGACGTCACCGGCGGCCTAGCCGACGGGACGGCCGACGTCGCGTTCGTTTGGCTTCCCACAGGTGCGGACGAGACGATCGAGACGCGCCCGCTGAGAAGTGAGCGACGGTTGGTCGCATTACCGGCCGGGCATCGGCTCGCTCGGCGCAAGGCGGTGCAGATGATCGAACTGGTCGACGAGCCGTTCGTGGCGCTGCCGACGGACGCGGGCCCGCTGAGGGATTTCTGGCTGGCGGTGGATAGCCGCGGTGGACGTCCACCGGTGATCGGCGCCGAGGCCTCGACCCCGGACGAGACGTTCGAGGCAGTTGCATCGGGCCACGGCATCGTGCTGCTCGCCGAGGGCAACGCCTCGGTGTACGTGCGACCGGGCCTCGCCTATCGGCCTGTGCTCGACCTGGAGCCGTGCCGGCTCGCGATCGCCTGGCGGCGCGGCGACGGGCGCGAAGCGGTTCGTGATTTCGCACGGGCGGCCGCTGAAGTGGCGGCGGAAGCTCGCAACGGCTCGGCGGTCGAAACTGGCTAGCTCTCGCCGGAAGGTTCCGCGCTCGGAACCAGCAAGTCCAGCGCGGAGTCGACCGACACTCTGAAGCTCCTGCTCTCGTCCGTTTGGTCCACCAGGTCGTCGTCGTAGTGCAATGCGGTGAGCCGGCTCGGCTGCAGCACGATCTGCCGGCCGCGCCGGACGGCGATCTCCAGCGGCGGAGGCGAACGCCGCTCAAGCCGCGCCTTCGCATGCGCTGCCAGCGCCGCCCGATCGTCCGTCCGGACGAGCGTGAGGTCGAGGATGCCGTCGCAGGAATCCGCCGCCGGGGCGAGCGGAACGTTTGGCCCAAGAAGACCGGTGTTCATCGCTTCGACGGCCAGGAACTCGCCCGACAGATCGACGCCGTCGACTTCGACCCTCCATTCGAGCGCCGGCGTCTCGGTGACGATCTCGAGCAAGAGACGCAGCCCGAGGTTCACCTTTGCCTCGCCGCCCGGCGCGCTGTCGATCTCGTCCGCGCGGACCAGCATCTCGGCGAAGACACCGCCGCCGGCGGACTCGACGAAGGCGAGGCTGCAGCTGTCGCTGCGCAGCGAGCCGGTGTCGAACCGGCGACGCTCCGCACGCGGCCAAGCGCGAAGCAGTCGCCCCGGATCGTCTTCCTCGTAGCCGAGCGAGGTCGCGATGTTGTTCGCGCTGCCGATCGGCAAGATCGTCGCCACCTTCTCCCGCCCGGCGAGCCTCTTGAAGACCTTCGCGACGGTTCCGTCACCGCCGGCGACGACAACGAGATCCACGTCGTGTGACAGCGCACCCTCCCACCCGTCCTCCTTGACCGACTGTGCGATGACGTCGTGCCCCTCCGACTCCAGGAGCTTCGTGAGGTCTCGAGCGTCGAAGCCGTTTTCGCCGGCGGATGGGTTCGACATGGCCAGCACGCGCATAGCGTCAACGTTCCGAGTTGGCCAACGGTGGGCAAAGGGACTGGGCATGCGCATCCTCGTGTCGAACGACGACGGCGTCTACAGCCCGGGAATCGCCGCGCTGGCGAAGAGGGCTGCGAACTTCGGCGACGTCCGAGTCGTCGCTCCCGACGTGGAGCAGTCGTCGGCCGGCCACGCGATCACGGCGTCGCGCCCGGTGCGCTTCCGGCCCACCCGGATCTTCGACGAGATCGAGGCGTATCGCGTCAACGGGACTCCTGCGGACTGCGTCGCCCTCGGCATCAACCAATGGGACCACGTCGACGTCGTTCTTTCCGGGATCAACCTCGGTCTGAACCTCGGCAACTCCACGTGGCACTCGGGCACGCTCGCCGCGGCGAAGCAGGCGGTGCTCCTCGGCGTGCGTGGTGTCGCGCTGAGCGCACCGATCAATGACGAGGCGTCGGATCTCTCGGCCATCGAGCCGTGGGTCGATCGCGTCCTCGAGTGCGTCCTGGAGAGCGAGCAGCCGGAGCTCGTGAACGTGAACTTCCCTGCGCAGCCCCGCGGGATCCGGTGGACCGCGCAAGCTGTCGACCAGTACAACGGCAAGATCGTCGCGGATGAGGATCCGATGGGCCGGCAGATCTTCTGGTTCACGGTCGTCCCGCTGGAAAAGCTCAAGGAGGGGACGGATCTGTGGGCGGTGGAGCAGGGGTACGTCTCCCTGACGCCGCTGCGCCTGGATCTGACGGACTACCGGGAGCTCGAGCGCGTCACCGAGTCGGCGGGCCTAGGCGTCACCACCTGAGTCGCTCAGGGTTGAAGTCAACTGTTGCTCGTCGTCGAGCCCGAACGATCCGTACGTCGGCTCGCCGACGGGCTGGTAGACGTCGATGCTGATGCCGGAGCTCGACGTCCGGTGATCGACGTAGCGCAAGGCGGTCGGCTTGGCGCCCTCGGCGAACAAGCGCCTGCCGTGGCCGAGGATGACCGGATAGGTCAGGAGCCGGTACTCGTCGACGAGACCGTGCTGCATCAACGCCTGCGCGAGTGTGCCGCTGCCGTGCACCTGGAGCTCGCGTCCAGGCTGTCCTTTGAGCTGCGCGACCTCTGGTGCGAGATCGCCCTTCAGCAGCGTGGTCCCTGACCATGAGGCGTACTCGAGCGTCCTCGTCGGCACGTATTTCGGCAAGTCGTTGAGCTTGCTCGCGATCGGATCGTTGGGATCCGTGACCTTCGGCCAGAACCCGGCGAAGATCTCGTACGTCCGCCGTCCGAGCAGAAACGCATCGGCCTCGTGGAAGAAACCCACCATCGCCTGGCCCATGTCGTCATCTGCGTAGGGGACGAGCCACCCGCCCTGTTCGAAGTCGCCGCTCCGATCCTCCTCCGGTCCTCCCGGTGCCTGCATCACCCCGTCAAGGGTCACGAATGTGGTCACGGTCAAACGCATCGCTTTCTCCTTTCGGTGGCTCGGTCAGAACCTTTAGACCGTGTTCCGGTCGAAAACGCATCGGTCTCGCGTGGGCGCGCGCCCGTCGGGTTCGACAGACTCGGACCTGCGGTGTTCGAGCTGGAGTTCGAAGACACGTTCGAGGGTGAGGAGCTCGACCGGAATCGGTGGCTTCCTTACTACCTGCCGCACTGGAGCAGCAGGGAGCGGTCGGCCGCCCGGTACGAGGTGGGCGGCGGCGTGCTGCGGCTCCTGATCGAGGAAGACCAGCCGCCATGGTGTCCGGAGCTCGACGGCGAGATCCGCGTGTCTTCCTTGCAGACTGCGCTGTTCTCGGGGCCGGTCGGCGGTAGCGTCGGCCAGCATCGGTTCAACCCGGCGGCGGTGGTGCGGGAGGAACAGCCGAACGTTCGCCTCTACCTGCCGCACTACGGTCGGATCGAGCTTCGGGCCAAGGCGAACGACCACCCGCGGGCGATGGCGGCGCTCTGGATGATCGGTTACGGCGACGAGCCTCAGCAGTCGGCGGAGATCTGCGTCTGCGAGATCTTCGGCCGCGACGTCGGCGACGGTCAAGTCGCGGTCGGCATGGGCGTCCACCCCTTCGACGATCCGGACATCGTCGACGAGTTCTCGCAGGAGACGATTGGCATCGACGCCCGCGAGTTCCACGTCTACGCGGCCGAGTGGGCGCCGGACGGCGTCGTCTTCTTCGTCGACGGCGAGCAGGTCAAAACCGTGGCGCAGTCGCCGGCGTACCCGATGCAGCTGATGCTCGGCATCTACGAGTTCCCGGCGACGAGTGAGGATGAGCCGTCAGGCTCGTACCCGAAGGAGTTCGTCGTCGACTACGTTCGCGGCTACCGGCTCATCGGCTGAATCGGCCGTGTGGAAAGAACGTTGCAAAACCTTTCCACTTTCGGCATGGTTCCGTGCGCATTTGGGGTCAGACCCTGACGGTCGCAAGGCGACACGGTCTCTTCGGACAGATGGACGGCGCAAATGGGCGCGGTTGCGGCGAGATGTTGCTGCGCCGTTGCTGTTTCGACGCGTAGGTGTTTGCGTCATCCGGATTTCGGGAGGAGCGCGCGCAGGTCGTCGATGGTGTCGGCTTCGGCCGCGTTCTTGTCCGGGCGGTAGCGCTTCACGCGCGCGAAGCGCAAGGCGACTCCGCCCGGATAGCGGGTCGAGGACTGCACTCCGTCCAGCGCGATTTCCACGACGAGATCCGGATGAACGAAGACTGCAATGCCTCGCCGGTTCGTCTCGCGCCGAAGGAGCTCTTTCGTCTGCCACTCGAGGAGCTCGTCGGTCATGCCCTTGAAGGTCTTCCCCACCATCACGAACTCCCCGGTCCTCGGGTCCCGAGCGCCGAGGTGGAGGTTCGAGAGCCAGCCCTGCCGGCGGCCGTGTCCCCACTCCGCACCGAGCACCACCAGGTCGTACGTCCGCACCGGCTTCACCTTGCGCCACGCCTTGCCGCGACGGCCCGCCGCGTAGAGCGAAGCTGCGTCCTTCACCACCACGCCCTCGTGGCCGGCGCCGAGCGCCTCGTCGAGCACGCGTTGGCCCTCGTCCGGATCGGAGCTGACGACGGCCGGAATCTTCAGCTCGGGCGCAAGAGCCGCGAGCCTCGCGGCCCGCTCCTCGAGCGGCCTGTCGAGCAGGTCGTCGCCCTCCACGTGGAGGAGGTCGAAGAGGAACGTGACGATCCCCTCCGGCGGCGCGTCGGCGTCGATCTGCGACACCGTCTCCTGAAATGCCGCCGGGCCATCGTCGCCCATCCACAGCGCCTCGCCGTCGAACACCGCCTGCTCTACGGGAACTTGCAGCACGGCGTCGACGATCCCCGGCAGCGCTTGCGTGATCTCGTTCAGGTTCCGCGTGTAGATGCGCACCTCATCGCCACGGCGATGGATCTGGATCCGGATCCCGTCGAGCTTCCACTCGACCGACGCACGGTCGAAGCCCGCGAGGGCCTCGGCAACGCTCTCCGCAGTGGAGGCAAGCATCGGGAGGATCGGCCGGAAGATCTCGAGCCCGACGGCGCGCAGGCCCTCCTCGCCTTCCGTCATCGCGATCTCCGCGGTGCGGGTCAGATCGCCGGACAGCATCAGCGCCCGACGCGCTACCTCCGTCGACACATCGGCGGCCTTCGCAACGGCATCCGCCATCACGCCTGCGAGCGCACCCTGCCTCAGCTCACCGGTGAAGAGGCGCTTGACGAACTCGGCCTCCTGCGCGGTCGCACGCGCGATCAAGCCGCCCAGGAGCTCCTTGCGCCGCCCGGCCGACCCCGACCCGGTCGCCGCCTGAACGTCAGCGATGGCACGATCGAGGTCGTCAACGGTCAGGGACGGGTCGGCGGCCGGCCGCTGCTCGATCCCGTAAATGGTCGAGTAACCGACGCCGACCCGCCCCTGACGAGGCACGCCGGAGAGAAGCCCAACGGCAATCGGCACTTCATCCGCATCGAGCTTTCGCAGCAGCTCGGCGAGGATCGCTACCTTCCGCGAGCGCGAGCTCGTGTCCGTCACGGCCGCGGATGCGGCAACGACCTCGGCCAGCAGCGTCATGCCCGAACGAAAGCACTTCAGCGGACCGCCGACCGGGTGAAGACGCGAATCGACACCACGGTGAAAAGGACGGCGAACGCAGCGACGACAACGAGGCTGAGCGAGGCCATCCCCGCGGCGCTGTGCATCCCCCAGATGTTGTGAAGCCCGCTGTCGTCCCCGAGCAGGCCGTAGCGCATCAGGGCCAGCCCGTGCGTCAACGGCAGGAGCTTCGCCAGCCACGTCAACCAGACCGGCAACGCCGAGATCGGAAACAGCGAGCCGGCGAGGAACCACGGCAGGATCGCGATCGCTGGCACGCGGCCGATGTATTCCTCCTGTTTCGGGACACGGCTCGCGAGGACCTCGGCAACGCCGTACATGCCGACGCTGAACAGAGCAACGGCCCCGACGAACCACAGGACGCCCGTCCCGGAAGCGTCGAAGTCGATTCCACGCGCAAGCGCGGCTGCGATCAAGACGCCCACCTGAAGAGCCGTGATCGCGAGCGCGACGAGGAGGTTTGCGAGCACGAGGAGCGGACGCGGTACCGGTGCCGCGAGCAGCTCTCGCTGCGCGCCCTCACGGCGATCGACGATCACGCCGAGCCCCGCGAACAGCGTGTTCAGGGGGATCAGAAGGCCGACGGTCCCGATCGCGACGTAGGCCTCGTAGCTCGCCGCCGTATGAAGCGCCGTCTTGAGCGCGGGCGCGATCACCAGAGCGAACATGATCGGGGTCAACAGTGGAACGAGGAGCTCTCGCGGCGTGCTGGCGCTGAGCTGGAAGCGACGCCCCGCGAGCGTGAAGAGCGGCCCGAGGCCGCGGGCCCGGGCGGGCTGCGGCAGGGCGACAGCAGAAGAAACGGCAGACATGGTGGTTCTCCTTTCAGGCGGCCTCGGCGAGACGATTGCCGGTGAGCCGCAGGTAGACGTCGTCAAGCGTGGGCGTGCGCGTGCTGATCTCCGTCGCGAGCCCGAGCTCGTCGACGACCGCGATCGCTGCGGTGCCGCTCAGATCGTGCAGCGGCACGGTGAGTGTCGAACCGACGGTGAACGCGTCCTCGCCGGCGACGTTGCGTGCGCGCAGCGCCGCGAGCGCGTCGACGGCATTCCCGCGCGCGCGGAGCTCGATGAGCTCCCGTCCGAGCTGCGCCCGCAGCCCAGCGGGAGTGTCGAGCGCGACGATCCGGCCTTCGTGCAGGATGGCGATCCGGTCGCAGAGCCGCTCAGCCTCGTCGAGGTAGTGCGTCGTGACGAGAACCGTCGTGTCGAATCGGGCCTGCACACCTGCGATCAGGTCGAGGAGCTCGGCGCGGATCAGCGGATCGAGACCCACCGTCGGCTCGTCGAGAAAGAGCACTCGCGGCCGGGAGACGAGCGCGCGGGCGACTTCGAGGCGACGCCGCTCGCCGCCGCTGTACGTGCCGACAGGGCGGCCGACGAGGACGGTCAGCGAGAGTGCGGCGACGATCTCGTCGATTCGCGCGGCCGCCTCGCGTCGCTCGACGCCCCACAGGCGCACGTGGATGTCGAGGTGTCGCCGGCCGGTCAGCGACCGATCGACGACGGCGTCCTGGAAGACGACGCTGCTAACGGCGCGCGCCTGAAGCGGCTCCGTCGCCACGTCGAACCCTGCCAGCTTCGCCGTTCCACCGGTCGGCGCGATCGTGGTCGTGAGCATCCCGATCGTGGTGGATTTCCCGGCGCCGTTCGGGCCGAGCAGACCGAACACCTCGCCGGGCTCGACGTCGAAGTCGATGCCCTTCACCGCCTCGACGTCGCCGGGATAAACCTTGCGGAGCTTCTGTACTTCGATCACATCGGCCTCCTAGTCACATCGTGAGTTCTCGGTCCTATGACGGACGCGAGCGGAACGATGTGACGACGAGGCTCAGCCGGTCGGTGACTTCAAGCTCGCGATGTAACCCCGCACGTCGGCGGCAGGCTCGGAGTACGCGTCGCCCAGCGTGCTCTCCATCGCGGCCATGTACTCCTCGGCCCACACCGGGAACTCGTAGTCGATCGAACGCAGGAACTCGAGCGTCGCCGCGAGGCGGATGTCGGCGATCGACGGCTCGTCGCCGCCGATGAACCGCTTCCCGTCCATGAAGAAGGTGTGGAAGACCTCCAGTGGCTCGGCAAGCGCCGCCTCCGCGTCCTTTTGCGCGCGCGCCTTCGCCTCGTCGTCCGCGTCGGAGGTCCCGACCTCGCCCGGGTACTGAGGAAACCCGAGCGTCGGGTAGGTCGCGCGTGTGAGGAGCGGATAGAAGGTCCCGATCAAGTAGAACATTGCGTTGTCGACCATCGCCCGCTCGGCGGGATCCCTCGGATAGAAGCGGTCGAGCCCGTGCTTGTTGCACAGGTACTGCATGATCGCGCAGCTCTCGCCGAGCGCACCCTTCGGCAGGCCGT
This sequence comes from Actinomycetota bacterium, assembly GCA_046727655.1. Classification (GTDB taxonomy): domain Bacteria; phylum Actinomycetota; class Thermoleophilia; order Gaiellales; family Gaiellaceae; genus 3-1-20CM-4-69-9. The sequence goes on along the minus strand of JBKPDB010000076.1, from coordinate 11,546 downwards.
CCTCCTCGAGCATCGGCGTGAGATGAGCCGGATACTTCTCGAGGAACTCGGGCGTCATCGTCTTGCCCCAGACGTCCACCTCTTCGAAATCGAGCCCTGCGGCTCGCACGAAGATCCGAACGGTCAGGTTGTTGACGCTCGGCGTCAGGATGTTGATGGTGTTCGCAGCCATGTGATCCTCCGTTCTCCCCTAGCGCTCGACGAGCTGCGACTTGTACTCGCTACGCCGCAAGCTCCCCCACGGAACGAGATCGACGTCCGCCTGGACGACGAGCACGGCGCGGAGTCTGTCACGGATCGCATCCGCGAGCTCGACGTCGCCCTTAGCGCCTTGCGCCAGCTCTACGCTCACCGGGAGGGGCGGCTCCTGCTTGACGCCGGGCGCCCGCGGCTTGACGAGGATGTGACCGCTCACCTTCGGAGCGAACGCGCTGACGACCTCCCGCACCGCGGAAGGGAACACGTTGACGCCGCGGACGATGAGCATGTCGTCGGTGCGTCCGATGCAGCGCAGGCGCGGGCTCGTGCGACCGCACTTGCACGGGCTCGTCCCGACCTCCACGTGGTCGTGTGTGCGAAATCGCAGGAGCGGCGCCGCGCCGTGCCTGAGATGTGTCAACACGAGCTCGCCCGTCGCCCCATCCGCGACCTCGAGCGCCATCCCGGTCTCGGGGTCGATCAACTCCAAATGGACGAAGCCGCGGGCGCCGAGGTGCATCCCGTTCTGCTCTTCGCACTCGCCGAAGAGCGACGGGCCGATGTCGCCGACGCCCATCGCCTCCGTGACCTTTGCTCCCCAGCCTTCCTCGAGCCGCGTGCGGAACGCGGGCTCGCCGCCGCCCGGCTCTCCCGCCACGAGCACACGCTCGACGCTCGACCGCCGCAGATCGACGTTCCGCTCGGCCGCCCATTCCGGGAGATACGCGGCGTACGAGGGTGTGAGCACGATCGCCTGGGGCCGGAGCTGCTCGAGCGCCAGCACGAGGCGGTCGGTGTTCCCGGTGCCGACCGGGATGTGGCAGAGCCCGATGCGGTCGAAGGCGGCGAGCGCCGCGCCCGCGACGAAAGGCCCGGCGTTGTAGGTCGTAAGGATGCGCTGGCCGGCGACGACACCGGACGCTGCGTAGCTCCGCGCCGACCCTCGCTCCCAGTTCTCGAGATCGCCGGCCGTGAGGGGGATGTAGCTCGGCGTGCCGGTGGTCCCGCTCGTCGAGTAGATGCGCACGATCTCGGACGGTGCCGCCGCCAGATGCGTTCCGATGGGATTGTCGGGCGTGGCCGTGGACTTGAGCTCGGACTTCTCCGTGAGCGGCAGCTCTGCGATCTCCGCTAAGCCACCCGCGGCCTCGGACGAGCGCAATCCGGCAGCGGTCAGCTTCTCTCGGTAGAAAGCCGATCTCTCGTAGAGGTAGGAGAGCTGCGTCCGATAGCTCTCGTCGTCGAGCTCGAGCTGCTCAGCCCACGGAAGCGCCTCGACCTCGGGAGCGAGCACCGTCAAGGGGCGTTGGGCTCGTACTCGACCGCCTCCTCCGCCCGCGCCGCCATCACGAAACCGAGCGGATACCGTCGCTCCTCCTCGAGATGGGCGAGCAGCCCAGCGGTGCGCGCGAGGATCGGAACGGCCGCCACGGCCGTGGACGGAAAGCCGAGGTCGAGCATCACCGCGGCGATCGGCAGGGAGACATTCATCGTCAGCGGCTTGCCCCACGTCTGCGCCACGGCATCGCGCAGCGAGCGCGCAAGCGCCACGTGTGGTCCGCTCACGCCACGGGAATCCGCGAGCTCCAGGATCCTCTCGGCCCGCGGGTCGAGCGGACGATGGGCCGGGTGCCCGAATCCCGGGACCTTGCCGCCTCCCGCATGGATCGCCCGCGCAGTCTCCTCCGCGACGGTCGCCGGCGCCGCACCTGCCTCGACCTTCGCCTGCGCCTCCTCGAGCAGCCGCGCACACGCCTCGGCCGTGCCGAGAATGACCGGGCCGCAGCCGAGGATCCCCGCCGCGACGGCTCCCTGCAGCGAGTCCGGGTCGGCCGCGAGGGTCATCCGCGCAGCGACGTTCGTCGGCATCATCCCGTGCTCGGCGAGCGACACCAGCACGAGGTCGAGGAAGAAGCGCTGATCCTCCGTCGCCTCACGCCCGGTCAGCAGCAGGTGGAAGTACTCCGTAAAGCTCAGCCGGCCCATCAGGTCGCCGGTGAGATCGCGTCCGCGCACCTCGACACGGTCCGGGTACGCCTGCGCGATCCGGCTGACAGGCGCTTCCGTCACAGCTCTCCTCGCACGAGGCGCGCGCCCGCGACCATCGCTTCGAGCTTGCGGAATGCTCGCTCCCGCGGGAGGTACTTCATCCCGCAGTCGGGCGCCACCACCACTCGCTCCGGCGGGACGACGCCCAGCGCCCGCCGAATCCGTTCCGCGACGACGTCTGCGGTCTCGACCTCGTCCGAGCCGAGGTCGAGGACACCGAGCACGATCGTCTTGTCGGACAGGTCCCGCAGCACCTCCGGATCGAGGTTCGGCTGGGCTGCTTCGAGCGAGACGTGGGTCGCGCCGCAGTCGCCGAGCTCGTCCAGGAACGGATAGCCCGTCAGCCGGTTCTTGACGATGTGCGCATAGCCGAAGCAGGTGTGAAGCACCTTGTCGCCCTCGATGCCGTCCAGGGCACGGTTGATCGCCTCGACCGCGTACTCGCGCGCCGGCTCCGGCCGCGCTTGGAGGTACGGCTCGTCGATCTGGACGACGTCCGCGCCGGCCGACTTGAGGTCGCGCAGCTCCTCGTTGACGGCTCCGGCGTACGCGAGCGCGAGGCTCCGCTCGTCGGAGTAGTGGTCGTTCTGCGCCTGCTGGGCCATCGTGAACGGGCCCGGGACGGTGATCTTGATCCGGCGCGAGGTGATCGACCGGAGAAACTCGACGTCGCGCACCTCGACCGGGCGCGCGCGGCGAATCGGGCCGACGACTCTCGGGACCGGGTTCTCGTGGCCGGTGCGATCGAGCGCAACCCCCGGATTGTCGAGGTCGACGCCGTCGAGCGCCGTCGCGAAGCGGTTCGAGTAGCTCTCCCGGCGCATCTCTCCGTCGGTGACGACGTCAACGCCCGCGCGCTCCATGTCCTGGACCGCGAGCCGGGTGGCGTCGTCCTGCGCCTCTTCCAGCTGCTCCTCGGGCACGCGCCAGAGCTCGCGCGCCCGCACCCGCGGGGGCAGCCGTCGGCCGAGCCCTGCACGGTCGATCAGCCAGTCGGGCTGCGGATAGCTCCCGACGACGGTGGTGGCGAGAACCATGGTCTGGCGCAGCGTATGCGGCTCAGGGCCGTGACGTGAAGCCACGAGCCGCGGCTATCGTGACCGGGTGGGCGTGACCGAGGACCTCACGGTCAGGGACAACGAGGCGGGGCTCCGTTACGAGGTCGTCGGTGAAGACAAGGTTCTCGGGGAGATCCTCTATCGCAAGAGGGGCGATCGCATGGTGCTCCAGCACACGGAGGTCCTGCCGTACGCCGAAGGCAGCGGGCTCGGCTCGCGCCTCGTCGCGGGAGCGCTCGACGACATCCGCGCTCGGGGTCTCCGCGTCGTGCCGCTCTGTCCGTTCGTCGCCGCGTACATCCAAAGGCATCCGGAGTACGGCGACCTAGTCGCCGCATCGGAATGAGCGAGCTCTCACCGGAACGCGAACGCGGCCCGCACCGGGTTTACGCGAACGACAAGATCGAGGTGACGTGGGAGCCGCGTCTTTGCATCCACGTCAAGAACTGCGTCCGCCTGAACAGCGTCTTCAACGCGGACGCGCGCCCGTGGGTGAACGTCGACGCGGCGGATCCCGACGAGATCGCCGCGACGGTCGTCACCTGCCCGACCGGTGCGCTCCACTTCCGGCGGATCGACGGCGGCGAACAGGAGGAGGCCTCCGAGGACGTGACGGTCGACCCGCGCCCGAACGGGCCGCTCTTCCTTCGCGGCCACCTCCGCGTCCTCGACGGCGAAGGCAGCGTCATCCGTGAGGACACTCGCGTCGCGCTCTGCCGTTGCGGAGGCTCGGCGAACAAGCCGTTCTGCGACGGCACCCACCGCCGCATCGGGTTCCGCACCTAGCTCGTCAGGCCAGTTGCACCAGGCGGGTCGCGGTCGCCTTGAACGTTGCGAACGCCTGGCCGCCGCGCGCGAGCTCTAGGCGCTCGGCGGACGCGGTCGTCACGTCGGCCGTGATCGGCCCGACAGAGACTCGGACACGATTCCCGATCCCGACGAGCGAGCCGATCTCGCCGCGGATGCTGTTCATGGCGGAGTCCTCGTGCCGGAGCCGGGCGAGGGAGACGTCCCACGGATAGACGACGACGCCGACCGCTCCTTCCGCGAGGTCCGTGGAGTACACCGTCTCGCCGCTGCGGAGCTTGACACCGGTGAGGTCGTCTCCGAGCGGCCGCGCAGTGCCGTGCAGGAGGTTCGCGCCGGTGAAGGACGCGACGAACGCGTCACGAGGGCGCGAGACCAGCTCCTGCGGCGACGCCACCTGGCGCAGCTTCCCGTCGACGAGCACGCCGACGCGTTCCGCCAGAGCGGCCGCGTCCTCGAAGTCGTGCGTCACGAGAATCGCGGGCAGGCCGAGCTCGCGCAGCAGCCGCTGGAGCTCGGCCCGGACCCCCGACTTCGTGTGTGCGTCGAGCGCGGACAGCGGCTCGTCCAGGAGCAGGACCGCCGGATCGCGCGCCAGCGCTCGCGCGAGCGCGACGCGCTGGCGCTCGCCGCCCGAGAGCTCGGTGGGATGCACGTGCGCAAGGTGCGAGATCTGGAAGCGCTCGAGGTAGGCGTCGGCGCGATGACGGCCGGCGTACTCGATGTTCCGCCGCACGCTCATGTGCGGGAAGAGCGCGTAGTCCTGGAATAGCAGCCCGACGCGGCGCTCGTCCGGCGCCAGAAAGACGCGACGCGCGCTGTCCTGCCAGATCTCGTCTCCGAGCGCGATCCGTCCGGTCGGCGGACGAACCAGCCCGGCGACCGCGCGGAGGACGGAGCTCTTGCCGGCACCGGACGGCCCGACGAGCGCGACCGTCCCGCCGACGTCGAGCGTCAGCTCCAGCTCAAAAGACCGGAGCGGTAGCGTGAACTCTGTCGAGAGGCTTGCCACAAGGCGCTGAGCTTGAGGGCCAGGAGCAACGCCGCGCTGATGACGACGAGCAGGGCGCCCATCGCAAGCGTCGCGTCGAAGTTGCGATCGAACTCGGCGTAGATCGCGAGCGGCAGAGTTTGCGTGACGCCCTGCAGGCTGCCGGCGAACATGATCGTCGCGCCGAACTCGCCGAGCCCGCGCGCCAGCGCCAGGGCGAAGCCCGCCGCGAGGCCGCCGCGCGCGAGCGGCAACGCGACCCGGAAGAACGTGCGCGTCGAGCCCGCGCCGAGCGTTCGCGATGCCGCGACCATGTTCGGGTCGACCGCCTCGAAGGCGGCGATCCCCTGGCGCACGTACAGCGGGCTTGCGACGAAGGCGACGGCCAGGACGACCGCGGTCTGCGTGAACGGAATCGAAATGCCGAGCGTCTCGAAGCTGGAGCCGAGCAGACCGGTCCGGCCGAACGCGGCGAGGAGCCCGAGCCCTGCGACGGCGGGCGGCAGCACGAGCGGCAGCTCCACGAGGGTGACGAGCAGCGAGCGTCCCGGGAAGCGCCGCGTCGCCAAGAGGTAGGCCGTCGGCGTGCCGAAGAGCAGGACGAGGGCTTGGGCGATCGCGATCGTCTTGAGGCTGACCACCAGCGCGTCCGTGACAACCGGATTCGACAGCTGCGACACGAGCTTCCTCGGCGACGTGTGGGCGAAGATCGCGACGATCGGCAGCAGCAGAAAGCCGAGTGCGACCAGCGTTGCGATGAAGAAGCCGGCTGCGATGATCGCGCGACGCATCGCCCGTGTCGCCTACTTCCTCTTGACCGCCGGCTTGACGCGCGGCAGGAAGCCTGCGGCCCTCAGCTTCGCCTGTCCGGCCTTGCTGAGGACTTTCTTGACGAACGCCCTTGCGTCGGCTTTGTGTTGGCCGGCGCTGACGATGCAGATCCCGTACTGAACCTTCGGCTGCGCCCAGGCCGGAAGCTTCAGCACGGTGACGCGCCCCGGCACGGTCTTCGCATCGGTCGAGTACACGAAGCCCGCGTCGGCCTCGCCCAACGCGACCTTCGCCAAGACCTCACGCACGTCCGTCTCACGGCTGACGACCTTCGAGAGAACGCTCGAGAGGTTCATGTTCTCGAGGATCTGGAGCGTGTAGCTGCCGACCGGCACGCCGGGGCCGGCAACCACGAGCTTGATCCCAGACTTGCGGAGGTCGTAGACGCTCCGAATCTTCGCGGGGTTGGCCTTGGGCACGATCAGGACGAGCGTGTTGCGCGTGAAGACGACGGGCTTCGAGCAGAGGCCTCTTTGGGCGACCTGCTGCGGCAGCGTCATGTTCGCCGAAGCGAACACGTCGGCCGGAGCTCCCTGCTGAATCTGCGCGGCCAGCGTGTTCGAGCCGCCGAAGGAGTACCGCTGTGACGAGTCGATCTTCGGGAATACGTCGGTGAGCGATGCGGCGGCGTAGACCGTGATCTGCGCGTTCGGCGCCGCGGAGGTGCCGCCAGTGAGGAGCGCGGTAGCGAGCAGGAGCGCTGCCGTCATCGGAGCACGCCGTCGAAGTCGAAGATGCACAGCTCGCTCCTCCTAGCTCTGGATCATCACGGAGGTCGATTTGACGACAGCAGTCGTCGCCATCCCTGGACGGAGACCGAGCTCGTCGACGGCGTCGCGGGTGATGATCGCGACCAGTCGGACCGGATCGCTGACGACCAGCTCGACCTGTGCGATCAAGCCGTCGACCTTCACGTCGGTGACGACGCCCTTGAAACGATTGCGCGCGCTCAGGTGTGCACCGTTCGCGTCGCCTCGCAGCCGCTCGATCTCGGTTGCCGGCACGGTGCGCCGGTTGGCGTGGTCGCGTTCCGTCTTGATGCGCCCCTGCCGATCCCAGCGACGCAAGGTGTCGATGCTGATACCGAGCGCCTTCGCCGCCTCACTCGCACTGTAGAACTCTCTCGGCATCGCAACTCCTCTCTGCGTCGTGAACGGCTAGCTCTCGTAGTCGCTGAGCGCATTCGTCGCGCGGTCGAGCGAAAGCGCCGCGGGAAACGCCGGCCCGATCGGGCTGCGGCCGGTAAGGACAGCGAACGTCGCGAGATGCCGCGATTCGCTTGCCGCGATCTGCGCCACCTGCAGTCGCAGCGCCTCCGTCTGCAGACCGGCGGAGGCGCCAAGGGCAACGCCGACGAACATCTGCTCCAGGCGGACGCCGAGTCGTGCGATCGAGTTGCGCGAGGCGAACGACCCTCTCGGGTACGCGAAGTCGATGTCCGCCGCTGAGGCCGGCGACTGCCCGGCGGCGATCAGCGCCTTCGCGAGTGCGACGTAGTGCGCCCTTTCGTTCGCCTGTGCCTTGCGAAGCGTCGCGACCGCGCCCCTGTACTTCCTCGCCGCAATCGCTCTCGAGTAGAAGTCGATCGCCAAAAGTTCCGAGGCAATGACTAGGCGCAGATACGCGAGATCGTTGTCGGGCAGTGTGTCGGCTCCTGCACTCGGGACGAGCCCACCGAGTGCACTACTGCAGACAGCAAGAGCCCCTGCGGCATTCGCCCCACGGGAGATCAGCGCTCCCCGCGTGAGCTCACCATCAACACGCCTATGTATTGCCTGCATGACTTACGTGACCGTATCACGACCACGGCAGCTCACCAACGCACTCCTTTCGTGCCTGCTCGAGAGGGGCGCGCCAGGGCCGTCGGAGCTTCAGTCGCTCCTGTACGAGAACGGCCTCACCGTAGAAGTCCGGCTCATCTGCGTCGATCCCGAGAGCGGCGAGGTAGCGCAGGAGCATGTCCCTGTCGAAGCGGTCACGAATGAGGCGCTTCTCGTACGCCTCCGTCTCCTCGAAGGGCTGAGGCTGCCCGAACGTTTGGAATTCCCAGCGCCCACTGTCGAAGATGCCCGCGTCGATGGTGCGCACGTAGTGGAACGGCGGTTCGCCCGTCGGCCCCAGCAGGTGGAACTGCGTCGCAGGGAGCGAGTACTGCTCTCGCGGGATGTGGGTCGCGACGACGCCGTGGACATCGCCGGCGGCGAGGTAACTCGTCGGCGGCCAAGGATCGCCGCCGCCTCGGCTGTTGTCGAAGATCGCGGTCCATTTGCTCCGCGTCGCGACGAGCAGACGGCGCGTGTACGGCATCTCGAATGGCAGGAGGTGCTGAAGGAGATCGAGGATCGGGAGGCGTCCCAGCTCCTCGAAGCGCGCCTTCAGTCCCCATGCGCGGTAGCGGTCATAGGTCTCGGCGAGAGGTCGTTGGACGAGGCCGATCGACCAGCCGAGAGGCCACAGCCCTCCGCCGAAGACGACGTTCATCGCAGGCGGCAAGACTGTACGAGATAGACGCCCGCGGGCCGCCATCGAGACACCCTGATCGGCGGCGGCGAGAACGTTGGTTGACAAAAGTGTGCTGATGGTCGAGTGTTCTGCGAAGACGGTCTCCCAACTGCGGAACAGGAGGTAGGACCGTGAAGAGACTGCTGCTGGTCGGCGTCGCCGCGTGCGCTCTTGCGCTACCCGCCGGCGCCTCTGCCTCAACGATCACCAGAGTCATGCAGGGGCTCGACAATCCTCGGGGATTGGCGTTCGGGCCCGAGGGTGGGCTTTACGTTGCCGAAGCGGGACGCGGCGGGCCGGTCTCGCCACTCTGTATTACGAACCCCGATCCCGGCCTCGGTTTCCGTTGCTACGGCGCCACCGGGGCGGTCTCGCGCTACTGGCACGGGCAACAGGAACGCGTGGTGACGGGTCTTCCGTCCCTGGAGAACCCGACCTTTATGGGCCCGGCGGCGGGGCCTCAGCACGTCTCGTTCCAGGGACGCGGCGGCATGTACGTGACGATCGGGTTCGGGGGACCCCCGAGCCAGAGGAACGAGCTGCCGGGAGTTGGTTCGGGCTTCGGCCAGTTGCTGAAGATCGAGCCGTCCGGCGTGAGCCGCTCCGTCGCCGACATCTCCGCGTACGAGAACACGAATCCGGACGGCGCCCAGCTCGACACGAATCCGTATGGGCTGCTCGCTTTGCCCGGGCACCAGCTGGTGACGGACGCCGGAGGGAACTCGCTCCTCGACATCGGAGCAGACGGGTCGATCTCGACGGTCGCGGTGTTTCCGAAGTTCCCGGGCACGTTCGGGCCGACGGATCGCGTGCCGACCGACGTCGTGCTCGGACCCGACGGCGCGTACTACGTCTCGACGCTGAGCGGCGTTCCGTTCACGCCGGGAGCCGCCGTTGTCTTCCGCGTCGTGCCGGGCGCTGCACCGACGATCTACGCGGCGAACCTGACGCAGATCACAGATTTGGCGTATGGTCCGGACGGTTCGCTCTACGTCCTCCAGCACGCTGCTGCGCCGTTCTTCGGCGGGCCGGGGTCAATCGTGCAGATCGCACCCGACGGTTCCCGGACGATCATCGATACGCAGGGCCGACTGAGTCGTCCTGCGGGGCTCGTCGTCGGGCCCGACGGCGCTCTCTACGCCTCGAACTTCAGCACCGGGCCGTCGAACGGCGAAGTGCTGCGGATCGAGCCCTAGCGTCCTTTGCATCGAGCTCGTGGCGCGCTCGCCAGTCGGGCGCGCCACGGCAGGTCGCCGCGGGTGGGCGCGGTCGACCCGGCGCTCGCAGCTGCCGCCATCACGGAGGGGACGAGCCGCTGACGACGCGGGAGCAGGACGTGCTTGCGGCGGCGGCACGGAACGGCTGCGGCCGAGATCTCAGCCAACCTCCACCTGTCGGAGGGCACCGTCCGGAACTACCTCAGTGCGGCAATCCGGAAGCTCGGCGCGCGCGCAATCGCGGCGAAGCGGTGCGAATTGCGGAGGAGAAGGGCTGGCTTTAGGCGTGTGTCGCGCTGAGCCGGTCTTCAGTGTGGCCGGCGCGGCGGATGACCGGGTTGACGATCAGGCCGCGCTCGTAGGCGGCGCGAACCGCTTCGGTGCGGCTGCCGACCTGGAGCTTGCGATAGATGTTGGTGAGGTGGAACTTCACGGTCTGTTCGGCGAGCCAGAACCGCTGGGCGATCTCCCTGTTCGACAGTCCCTCCGCGAGGGCGCTGAGGATCGTGATCTCCTTTTCGCTGAGGCCTGCGCTGCGGGCTAGATCCTCATCGTCTTCGACGGCGCCGAACGTCTGATGCACGACGGTGCCCTGAGCCGCCTGGCGCAGGGCCGACGGCAGGTCGCGGGGGTCGATGTGCTTGTGGATGAAGGCGGTCGCGCCGAGATTGAAGGCGGAACGCATGACCTCGGAGCCTTCGAGGCCGGAGAGGACAATGGTCTTGACGCGCGGATGGCGCTTCCGGATCTGCTCGAGGCAGGCGAGGCCGTCCATTCCGGGCATGCGAAGGTCGAGCAGGACGAGGTCGGGCTCCGTCTGCGAGATCAGCGGGAGCACCTGTGTGCCGCGGGACGTCGTGGCGACGACCTCGAACTCGTCCTCCTGCTGCGAGAGCGCGATGCGCACGGCTTCCACCATGAGCTCGTGGTCGTCCGCGATGAGAACCTTCAGCCGCATATCGCCAGCGTGCCACGCGGGCGAGAGCATACGCATGCCCCGAATGAGCTATTTCCTTCTCACCCTTCTCTCGCGGCGCCGCGTCCCCAAGTGCCACCACCCGGTGCCAGGCACCGTTACGAGAGTGTCACGAAAGTGTCTCGAGAGTGTGTCGGCGAGACGGATCTCCCTGCAGGCGGGGGCCTTCAGCGGGGACATGTCCCGGTGCCTGTCACGACTGGGATAGCGTCGCTCATGTGAGGCGCGGAGATGTCTGGAGGGGTCTCCTCCGGACGCGTCCTCGGGTGGCTCAGCGGAGGACGGAGCTCAGTCGAACGCGACGGCGACTTGGGGCTCCGTCAGCTGCCAGGCGCGGACGAAGAACTCGACTTCCGACCGCTGCTCACGCTCGTCTACGGCTCGCGGATAGCGGACCGCGCACGTGTGCTCGCTCAGGGGGGCAGCAAAACAGCCTGCATTCCGCAGGCTGTCGATCAACTCCGGCAGCAACGCCCCAATGCTCACAGTGACGCGCACTGTGTTCCAGCATGTCAGCGCCATGGCGAAACGGCACTACCCGGAAGGCCAATCTCACCCGTACTACGCGCCATACCTGCCGACGTCTGGAAAGATCGGATCTTCCTGGTATGTTCGACCGCGACTCCGGCCGCTGACACAGCCGCAACGACGTGAAAGATCCGACTACTACTACGTACGCCGTCGACGGCCACCAGCATTTCTGGGACCCGTCACACGTCCCGCTGCCCTGGCTCGGGCCCGAGCACGCCGCAATCGCACGCGCCTTCGATCCCGAGGAGCTCGAGCCGCAGCTCGCTGCGTCGAACGTCGCCGCCACGATCCTCGTCCAGAGCGCCTGCTCGGACGAGGACACCGACTTCATGTTCGAGCACGCCCGCCGGCACGACTGGATTGCCGCCGTCGTGGCGTGGCTCCCA
>JBKPDB010000075.1:0-4568 GCA_046727655.1 Actinomycetota bacterium | reverse complement strand
GCGCTGACGAGCCACAAACGGTTCTCGTTCCCGATCGTCGTCCCGGCGACCTGCAGCGGCGTGCCGTCGGACACGGCCTCGACCCGCACGAGATTCGTGAAGTCACGCGAGCCGCGGCTCCGTTCCTCTCGCACCTCCACCCCACGCTCGGCTGCGATGAGCGGTGCGTTGACATAGTTCACCGGCTGGTCGGATCGGCCCTGAAACGCTCCGTTCAGCGCCGCGACGGTCAGCAGCCGCGTGTCGTACTGCGCAAGCCCGCCGATGTAGGCGAGCCGGAGCTCGTCGACGCGGCCCTCCGCGAGCTCCATCGCCAGGCGCCCGAGCTTCGCGGCGAGCGGGATGTACGACCCGAGGACTTCGAGGTCCTCCGCTCCGATCACGGGGATGTTGACGGCGTTCGTCACGAGCCCGCCCTCGAGTGCTGCCGCGACCTGCTCGGCGATGATCACGCCTGCTCGGTCCTGCGCTTCTTCCGTCGACGCGGCCAGGTGAGGAGTCGCGACGACGTTGTCGAGCTCGAGCAGCGGTCCCGAATACGGCTCCGCGGAGAACACGTCGAGCGCAGCGCCGCCGACCTTGCCCGAGCGCAGCGCCTCGAGCAGCGCCTCCTCGTCGACAAGCTCGCCGCGGGCGGCGTTCACCAGCCGCACGCCGTCCTTCATCTGTGCGAACGCGTCGGCGGCGACCGAGCGCCTCGTCTCGTCGGTGAGCGGCAGGTGAAGCGTGAGGAAGTCGGCCGTCGAGTACACGTCCTCGGCGCGGTCGAGGCGCTCGACGCCGAGCTCACGGAACCGGTCCGGCGCGACGAACGGGTCGTACGCGACGACCCGCATCCCCAGCCCCGCTGCCCGACGGGCGACCTGCTGCCCGATGCGACCGAAGCCGAGGACGCCGAGTGTCTTGTCGGCGAGCTCCACGCCGCCGTACGTCTTGCGTTCCCATCTTCCCTGCTTGAGCGCCGCGTGAGCCTGCGGGATGTTGCGGCTGAGCGCGACGAGCAGGCCGATCGTGTGCTCGGCGGCCGACACGACGGTCGACTCCGGTGCGTTTGCGACGACGATCCCGCGCCGCGTCGCCGCGTCGACGTCGACGTTGTCGATCCCGACACCCGCCCGGCCGATCACCTTCAGCCGCTCGGCGCGCTCGATCACATCGGCCGTCAGCTTCGTAGCGGACCGGATCACGATCGCGTCGTATCGCGAGATCGCCTCGCCCAGGTCGCTGTCGCCGTCGATGTCCACCTCGAAGCCGCGCTCGCGCAGGAGGCGGATACCTGCCTCGGCGATCGGCTCGCGGACGAGAACGTTGCTCAAACGCGAGCGTGCTCGGCCCAGGCCTCGAGCGCGCGGGTGACCGCTATGCCGCGCTCGATGTCCGCGCCGGCGTCCGCGAGCACGAGCTCGACCGCGGCCAGTGCGGTGGTGATGTCGAACACGTCGAACCACCCGATGTGGCCGATGCGGAAGATCTTTCCTTTGAGCGCGCCCTGCCCGTTCGCGATCGTGATGCCGAACCGGTCGCGGAGGGCGGAGACGACGTCCGTCCCATCGACGCCGTCCGGAGAGCGGATGGCGGTCACGACCGCCGACCGATCCTCGTCGGGCGAGAACAGCTCGAGCCCCATCGCCTTGGCGCCTTCGCGGCACGCACGTCCCAGGCGTGCATGCCGGTCGAAAGCTCCCTCGAGCCCCTCGTCGAGCAGGAGACCGAGAGCGACGTCGAGCGCTCGCACGATCGAGACGGCAGGCGTGAAAGGCGCGTCGAGCTTCGCCTGTGCGTTGCGCGTGCGCTCCCAGTCGAAGACGAACCGCTGCGCGGTCGACTGTGTGGCAGCTTCGCGCGCAGCCGGCGAGACGGAGACGAATGCAATGCCGGGCGGTGTCATGAGCGCCTTCTGCGAGCCCGAGACGACGACGTCGATGCCCCACGCATCCGTTTCGAGCGGGACGGCGCCGAGGCTCGAGACGGCGTCGACGACGACGAGTGCTCCCGCCTCGTTCGCGACGGCGGCAAGCGACTGGACGTCGCAGATGACGCCCGTTGAGGTCTCGGAGTGCGTGAGGTAGACGACGCGGACGTCTCCCGCGTCCTCGAGAGCGCTGCGCAGATCGTCAGGCTCCGGGGTCTCCCCCCACTCGAGCCGAACGTGGACGAGATCCGCTGCGAATGCTTTCGCGATGCTCGCCCACCGCTCGCCGAAGTTGCCTGCCGACAGGACCAGCTGCCGGTCGCCCCGTGATGTCAGGTTCGCAACCGCCGACTCGAGCGCCCCCGTGCCAGAAGACGTGAACATCAGTACGTCGTGCACCGTTCGGTACACCTCGCGGAGACGATCCAGGCAGCGCTCGTAGATCTCCCGGTAGTCGCGCTCTCGATGGTGGATGACCGGCCTCGCGAGCTCCGCGAGCACTTCGGGCGGCACCGGCGTCGGGCCCGGGGTCATCAGGTAGCGCTTCTCGGCCATCCGCTTCTGAGCGTAGCTCACTGCGCGTCGCAAACCGCCATTTCAAGAGGCGGGGCGGCGAAATTCCCGCTCTGTTGCCAGAACGGGACACTGGATTTCCTCGGTAGCAGCACGTTTACAGCATGTTTACGACTGATTGTTTACGACCAACTCTGACCGGTTAGGCCCGTCCCAATGACCTGACAACCAGCCGTCTCGGCTGCGGCTCAGTCGCGGGGCGGCGGGATCCGGGGAGATCCTCTGATGCGTTCCAAAATCACACTCGCACTCGCGTGCGCCTGTTCGCTTGCGGTTGCCCTGATTGGGGCCGCGACACTGCGCGCCGAGCCGTCGTCCGAACCCACCACTCCGGAACCGAATCCCGAGGCGACGCCATCGACCGCGGCGATGAAGCCGAAGCCTCGCGCGGACTGGCGAAAGATTCAGCGCCGGATCAACTACTACCGGCGCGAGACCCGGTATTGGCAGCGGACGATGGGACGTCGCCTCACCTGGGAGCTGCGAAAGTCGCCCCGCAACGCCACGGCGAAGGTCGCCGCCTGGAGGCGCGTCGCACGAACGATGCGCCGTGTTGCGCAGAACCCACCGCACAAGGCCGGGTGGCTGTGCATTCAAAGGTTCGAGGGATCTTGGACCGATGGCGGTGGCCCCTTCTACGGGGGTCTGCAGATGGATCTCGGGTTCCAGCGGACGTATGGCCTCGCGTTGCTGCAGCGCAAGGGGACCGCGGATCGCTGGACGCCGCTCGAGCAGATGTGGGTTGCGGAGCGCGCGCACCGTGCCGGCCGCAGGTTCTATCCGTGGCCGAACACGGCGCGTGTTTGCGGGTTGATCTAGCTCGTCTGAAGCAGGCGCTCGAAGAACGAGCGATAACGCCGGAGCGCGATCCTCCGGTCCTCGGTCGACACGTTGTCGGAGTCGAGCTGCTCCTCCAGTGATCCCCGCTCGTGCTGGAACGTCTCCGTCAGCCGCTGAATGACGTCCGTGACGAGCGCATCGGCCTGTTCGACCGATTGTTTCGGCTCGTCGACGAACGTGCTCTGAATCGACTGCCACCGGTCCCTGAACTGCTCGGCATCCGACTCATCGAGAAGCGCGGCGAGCCGCTCGTCGTCGGTCGTGGCCGTGTCGACCGTTCCTCCGTCGTCGCCGCCGTTCATCGTGAGCTCTCCACGTTGTCCCGCTCGCGAGCTGCAGCTGTATCGCCGTCGTGGCTCGACACGGCGTCGTCATCCGTCTCGAGGAGCTCGATGAAGAGCGCACGGTAGTGCCGCACCGAGTGCCGAAGGTCCTCGGTCGATGCCTCACCACGCTCGCTCGCACGCGCGATGCCGTCCGCCGTCCGGTACTTCTCGACGAGATCGGGATGCTCGACGGAGATGTCCGCGGCTCTCCGGTCGAAATCCTCGACTGGATATCCGCGTTCCCTCATCACCCTTTGCACGAGTTTGTCCGCTCGCGCGACGGCGCCTTTCGGGTCGTCGACGAAGTCGTGTTGCGTTTCCTCCCACTCCTGCTGAAACCCGCGTCGCGCCTCCGGGGACAGCGGCCGGAGGTCGAGCTCCTCGTGACGCTTCTCGCGGTCCCGCAACTCGCGCTCTGCGGCGCGACGGCCTCCCTCCGTCTCGAGCGTTCTGTCGTACTCACTGCTTCCGAAGCGACCCTGCAGTGCCTGCGTGCGTCGTCTTTGCGCGAAATACCCGACGGCTCCAAGAACGACGAGCACGACAACCACCGCGATCAGGATCCAGACCCACGTGTCCATGTGCACCCCTCTCGGTTGCTAGGCAAGACCCCAATGGAGCGCTTCAGCGATACCCGGTGCGCCGGCCGCGAAACGGGTTCCGTTAGGTCAATTTCTGGCGCAAGAGCTCGTTGACGACCTTCGGATCGGCCGTCCCCTCGGTCTCCTTCATCACCTGGCCGACGAAGAAGCCGAGCAAGCCCTGCTTACCGCCCCTGTAGGCGGCTACCTGGCCCGGATTCGCCGCGAGGATGCGGTCGATGAGCGGCTCGAGCTCGGTGGTATCCGTGACGAGCGCCACCTCGAGGTACGTGTCCGCCTGGAACTCCGGGTCGCCGCTCTCGGCGATCGCCTTCG
>JBKPDB010000074.1:0-17573 GCA_046727655.1 Actinomycetota bacterium | reverse complement strand
GCTTGATCGACATCAACGATTTCGACGCCATTCGCATCGGGCTTGCGTCCAGCAAGCAGATTCGCGACTGGTCCTCCGGTGAGGTAACGAAGCCGGAGACGATCAACTACCGCACGCTCAAGCCGGAGCGCGACGGTCTCTTCTGCGAGCGCATCTTCGGTCCGACGAAGGACTGGGAGTGCTATTGCGGCAAGTACAAGCGCGTCCGCTACAAGGGAATCATCTGCGAGCGCTGCGGCGTCGAGGTGACGCGGCAGAAGGTTCGGCGCGAGCGCATGGGTCACATCGACCTGGCCGCGCCGGTCTCGCACATCTGGTTCTTCAAGGGCGTTCCGAGCCGGATCGGCTACCTGCTCGACATCGCTCCGCGCGAGCTCGAGAAGGTTCTCTACTTCGCGGCCTCGATCGTCACGGCGGTCGACGTCGCCGCGAGGAAGAAGGACCTGAACGATCTCGAGGACAAGGTGCGGGCGGAAGGAGAGCGCATCGAGGTCGACCGCGAGGAGGCGCTTGCCGCCCTCGAGGATCGCCTCAAGCGGCGCCGGGACTACTTCGCCAAGGGCAAGGAGACGAAGTTCGACGAGGACGACGATTTCTGGGCCCGCGGCCTCTCCAACTGGGCCGAAGAGCAGGGCGTTCCGCCGCTCGAGGAGGCACGCACCCTCGCCGGCGGCATGTTCCAGGACCTCGTCGGCCAGATCACGACAGAGGACTCGAAGAAGATCCGCGAGCTGGTCCGCAACGCGGCGATCCGCGACGACCGGAAGCTCACGCCGCGTGAGCTCGAGAACGTCGCCGTCGCGGCCGAGCAGATCCTGAACGGTCTCGAGCCGCTCTTCAAGCAGCAGGCGAAGGCGACCGGCTCGAAGAAGGGCGCGATCTCGAAGCACATCAACCGCATCCTCGACGCGCTGCTCGAAGGCGACGAGATCGCGGAGGAGGACGCGAAGTACGTCGAGGGCGTCGACATGAAGAACCTCGACCGCGCACGCGACCTCGGCAACGGCCTCCTGGCCGACGTCGTCGACACGTGGGACGGCGAGCAGGACCTGCGCGAGCTGACGAACGACCTCTGCCTGCGTACCGACGGAAAGATCCAGAAGGAAGACCTCGACGCGATCATCCAGTGGGCCCTGAAGGTCCGGGAGATGTACCTCGACATCGAGTCGCGCCGGCAGGACGCCCGCGACGCGGCGGTCGACTCCGTCAACCGTCTCGAGCAGACATGGCTCCTTTTCAAGGACCTCGAGCCGAAGCTGATCGTCAACGACGAGCAGCTCTTCCGCGAGCTCAAGGACCGCTTCGGCTCGCCCTACGGCTTCGGTGTCTACTTCCGGGGCGGCATGGGTGCGGAGGCGATCCGTGACCTGCTCAAGGACCTCGACCTGAAGGCGGAGGCCGGGTCCCTCCGCGAGACGATCCGCACGTCGAAGGGACAGAAGCAGCAGCGCGCGATCAAGCGGCTGAAGGTCGTGAACGCGTTCATCACTTCGGAGAACCGTCCGGAGTGGATGATCCTCGAAGCGGTGCCCGTGATTCCGCCGGAGCTCCGGCCGATGGTGCAGCTCGACGGTGGCCGCTTCGCCACGAGCGACCTCAACGACCTCTACCGGCGCGTGATCAACCGGAACAACCGCCTCAAGCGGCTGCTCGACCTCGGCGCGCCCGAGATCATCGTCAACAACGAGAAGCGGATGCTCCAGGAGGCCGTCGACGCGCTGTTCGACAACGGCCGCCGCGGCCGCTCCGTGACGGGGCCGGGCAACCGCCCGCTCAAGTCACTCTCCGACATGCTCAAGGGCAAGCAGGGGCGGTTCCGCCAGAACCTGCTCGGCAAGCGCGTCGACTACTCGGGCCGGTCGGTGATCGTCGCCGGGCCGAACATGAAGCTGCACCAGTGCGGCCTCCCGAAGCTGATGGCGCTCGAGCTGTTCAAGCCGTTCATCATGAGCCGGCTCGTCGAGCGGAAGTCCGTCCAGAACATCAAGGCCGCGAAGAAGTACGTCGACTCGATGACCGAGGAGGTCTGGGACGTCCTCGAAGAGGTCATCGCCGAGCATCCCGTGCTCTTGAACCGGGCGCCGACGCTGCACCGCCTCGGCATCCAGGCATTCGAGCCCGTGCTCGTCGAGGGCAAGGCGATCCAGGTCCATCCGCTCGTCTGCCACGCCTTCAACGCGGACTTCGACGGGGACCAGATGGCCGTACACCTCCCGCTGTCCGCCGAGGCACAGGCGGAGGCGCGGATCCTGATGCTCTCCTCGAACAACATCCTCTCACCGGCGAGCGGCCGTCCGCTGGCGACCCCGACGAAGGACATGGTCCTCGGAACGTACTACCTGACGTACTGCGACCGGGATCTCTCGTCGGTTGAGGTGGAGGATCTCGACCCGCGGCCGTTCAGGTTCCAGTCCGAGGAAGAGGTCGAGCACGCGCTAGAGGCCGACCAGGTTCAGCTGCAGCAGCCGATCCAATTCCGCTGGAACGGCGACCTGCTGGTGACCACTCCCGGCCGCGTGATCTTCAACGCGGAGGTCGAGCGGGCCCTCGCCGGTGCAGTCGAGGACTCCGACGGCGACGAGCCGCTCCACGACTACATCAACCGCACGTTGACGAAGCGAGAGCTCGACGCGTTCATCGCCGACCTCGTCGACAACCACGGAGCTCACTCGATCGCGGCAGTCCTCGACATGATCAAGGACCTCGGCTTCAGCTACGCGACCCAGGCCGGCGTGACGATCTCGAAGAACGACATCGTCATCCCGCCCGACAAGGAGGAGATCCTCGCCGAGTACGAGGAGCGCGTCGCGCAGGTGGAGGCGCAGTACGAGCGCGGTCTCATCACCGAAGAGGAGCGCCACGAGTCGATCGTGAACATCTGGACGGAGGCCACCGACACCGTCGCCGACGCGATGGAGCGGACCTTCTACGAGCTGAACCCGATCTACATGATGGCCAACTCCGGCGCCCGCGGCTCCTCGAAGCAGATCCGCCAGCTCGCCGGTATGCGCGGCCTGATGGCGAATCCGAAGGGCGAGATCATCGAGCGCCCGATCAAGGCCAACTTCATGGAGGGCCTGTCGGTGCTCGAGTACTTCATCTCGACGCACGGCGCCCGCAAGGGTCTCGCCGACACGGCTCTCCGAACCGCCGACTCGGGTTACCTGACGCGGCGCCTGGTGGACGTGTCGCAGGACGTGATCATCCGCGAGGACGACTGCAAGACGAAGGAGTTCATCGAGCTGCCGATTTTCGCGGCGGAGGGCATCAACAAGAGCGTCCTCGGCCGCACGCTCGCGGAGGACGTCCACAAGCCGCTCGCGAGCGGGAAGCCCGGCAAGACGGTCGTCGCCGAGAAGGGCGAGGAGGTCACCCTGCCTGTCCTCGAGGAGATCCTCGAGGGGCTGGGCGACTCCGCGCGTGACGTCAAGCTGCCGGTTCGGTCGGTGCTGAAGTGCCGGAGCGAGTTCGGCGTTTGCCGGACCTGCTACGGAACCTTCCTGGCGACCGGCTCCATCGCCGAGATCGGCGATGCGGTCGGGATCATCGCCGCGCAGTCGATCGGCGAGCCGGGCACGCAGCTCACGATGCGGACGTTCCACACCGGCGGTGTGGCCGGCGCGGACATCACGCACGGTCTCCCGCGTGTCGTCGAGATCTTCGAGGCACGCAACCCGAAGGGTGCGGCGACGCTCGCCGAGGTCGGCGGCAAGGTCGACATCGAGGACACGGATCGCGGTCCCAAGGTCACGATCGTTCCGTTCGACTCCTCCGACGACGACGACGAGCCAAAGCCGATCCAGCTCCCACGGCGCACGCGGCTGCTCGTCAAGAAGGGTCAGGACGTCGAGCCGGGCGACGCGCTCCACGAGGGCTCGCTGAACCCGTCGGACCTGCTTCGCCTCAAGGGCTACACGGACACGGAGCTGTACCTCGTCGGCGAGGTTCAGAAGGTCTACAAGTCGCAGGGCGTCGAGATCCACGACAAGCACATCGAGCTGATCGTTCGCCAGATGCTCAAGAAGGTGCGGGTCGAGAACGCCGGCGAGACGGACCTGCTGCCGGGTCAGCTCGTCGACAAGACCGTCCTCGAGCGTGAGAACGCGCGGACCAAGAAGGAGAAGAAGGAGCAGGCGACGTTCGAGCCGCTGATCCTCGGGATCACGAAGGCGTCGCTCGCCACCGAGTCGTTCCTCTCGGCCGCGTCGTTCCAGGAGACGACGAAGGTCCTCACGGACGCGTCGATCGAGGGCAAGGTGGATCGCTTGGTCGGTCTGAAGGAGAACGTGATCATCGGGAAGCTCATCCCGGCGGCTACGGGCCTGAAGCGCTATCGGACGATCGAGATCGGCCCTTCGGACAAGGTGCCGGCGTCGGCGTACATGCGCCCGGCGACCGAGGAGCAGCTGCTGGCGGCGCTCGAGGAGATCGACTCCGACGGCGGCAACGGCATCGACCTCGAGTCGCTCGGCATCGACTTCGGCGGCCAGCCGGGAGTCGACGAGGGCGGCCCCAGCGGCCGGAGCGACCTGGAGGCGGAAGAGATCCCGGAAGTCGACTCTCCTCTAGACGAATAAGCACGAGAATCCGGCGCCTTCGGCGCCTGATGATTCTCGTGCTGCCGAGAGCGTTTGCGGTGAGGCCGGGCAAAGCCCGGCCTCACGGCTTTTGGAAACCCCTTCGACGTTAAGTCTTTGTGAGCGGTCATAGGAGCTCTCTGACGAGGTAGTTACTCTTAGGGAGCGTGAAGCGGCTCGGGCTCCTCGTCGTTGTCGCGCTCGCGCTGGCGCTTACCGGGGGAAAGGGCGCGCCGGCGAAAGAGCTGGCGACCAATTGCAATTTGCCTTCCCGGACGCCGGTGTGGCTCGACTTCGCCGACGGCTCGGTTCCGTTCTGGAACATGTTCGCGAAGCCCGGCATCGTGGCCCTGGCGTCCAACTACATCTATCCGCCGAAGCTCCGCGCAGCGGGAGCGAAGACCGTCTACTTCGACCTCTACCTGAACCGGCGGGTCGGGACGCCCAACAAGCCGGCGGATCCGGAGACGATCGTCGCGAAGGCGGACAAGTTCTACGAGTACGCGGCCGGAGCAATGGATTGTTCGAACCCGGTGATCGCCGAGAACGAGCTCTTCGGTGCGTGGCTCGCGACGCCCTGGTCGCCGACGAACGAGCAGTACCGTGCGAACGTCCTGCGGTTCCTACAGAGGCTGCGCGAGCGCGGCGCACAGCCGTGGCTTCTCGTCAACAGCCGGCCGTACACGGCCGAGGGGCCGGCACTCGACTGGTGGCGCGCCGTGCGCGATGTCGCGGGAATCGTCCGCGAGGTGTACTTTCCGGCTCCCCTGGTCTACAAGCAGGGACCGATCCAGGGCAGCCGCTACCTCCGGCAGTCATTCCGTACCGGAATCCTCGACTTCACGAAGATCGGAGTCCCCGTCTCGAAGCTCGGCATCTTTCTCGGCTTCCAGACGACGAGAGGCACCGGCGGCCGCGAAGGATTGGCGTTACAGCCGTGGCTCCGGACGGTGAAATGGCAGGTGCTCGCCGCCCGGTACGTGGCGCAGGAGATGAAGTTCAACTCCGTGTGGTCGTGGGGCTGGGCGCAGTGGTCGACGACACCGGGTGAGCACGACGCGCAGAAGCCGCTGGCGGCGTGCGTCTACCTCTGGACGCGCGACCCGAACCTGTGCAACGGGCCTCAAGTCGCGGGGAAGGGCTTCAACGCATCGAAGACCGAGGGGCAGCCGATCCTCACGGAGGGGCTCCGCTGCCGGATCGGCTCAGCCGCGGTGCGATGGTCGGCGATCAATCCTCTTCTCCGGCTGACGGGGGACCCCGAGCTCGCATTCTCGAACGCCTTTGCGCGGGCGGTGCAGCAGCGGACGGTCAAGGTTTCGACGGCGGACGTCCTGGCCGCGGAGAGGTCGATCATCTCTGCCCGCTTCGGCGGCTCTCGCGGGGCGTACATCGCGGCGATCGCGGATGGGGGCGCAAGTCTTTCGGTCGTCCGAGGCGTCATCGGCGACGAGCTCCGACGAGCCCGCATCGAGAGCCGCTTCAGGGTCTCGGCGCCGACCGCCCAGCAGATCGCCGACTTCCACGAGACGTACGCAGAGCTCCAGGTCCGGCCGGTGCAGGCGAAGCAGAACGCACAGTGGCTCGGAGACCGCCGGACCGGATATGCCGTCGAGTCGGCCGCGCCGCCGCGGCTGATGGGGCTCGCGTCGGGGCGCTGGTCGGCGCTCTGGTCGCCCCTCGGGTCGGTTCAGGTCCGCCCGCTCGGCCCGCCGGTGCCGCTCGGGTCGGTCCCGATCGGCGAGGTCAGCCAAGGCATCCGCGCCGCGCTGGCAGCCCAGGCGCGCGAGGACCGGTACCCGACGTGGCTGACCGCGGCGCAGAGGGCGGCGTTCCCGCAGGCGATCTGCTGGCGTGACCAGCTGCCCGAGCTGGGGGAGGTCGACCTCACGAACTACATGCCGTTCCTGGCTCTCACCTCATAAACCCAGTAGGGCGCGAACCAGCTGCGGCGCCCCACGCTCTACTTCGTAGCGCGGAGCAGGAAGCCGCTCTTGCCCGGGCGGATCTCGACCCTCGAATAGCCGGAGAAGAGGTGCGTCAGCCCATCTCGCGTGTAGTCGAAGATCGGGCAGTTATTGATCACCTCGTAGCGCAGCTTCCGGATCGGGCCCTTCGTCCAGGTCCAGCGCGGAAAGCTCGCGACGACGCTGCCGCCCGGCGCGAGGAGCTCGGAGGTTCGGTGCACGTGCGCCGGGGCGTTCGCGATGTAGTCGAAGTAGCCGAGCGCGAGCGCGACGTCGAAAGAGCCGGGAATCGCCGTCTCGAGGAAGTCGCCCTGGATCAGCGTTACCTTGTCGCCGAAGCGCGCGAGACGTTCGCGGGCGAGGTCCAGCATCGAGTCCGACAGATCGACGTCGACGTACCTCGACGCGCCCTGGTCGAGGAAGAGCTCGCCGATCCGGCCGGATCCGCCGCCGACGTCGAGGACGCGCGGAGCCTCGTACGAGCGCGCTACCTCGAGCGCGAACTCGCGCCGGTTGAAGAGCCCCGGGCGCAGTGCGCGCTGGAGCGCGTGCTCTTCGTCGTAGAGGTGGTCAAACGAGAACGCCTTCTTGCGAAAGTGCTCGCGAACGCGCCCCGTAGAGTCGGTGGATGTCGTCATATGCCTGTTCGTAGCTCAGGAGCCGATACCGCTGCGCAACCTCCTGCAGCCGCCGCGCGATGAGTGCTCGTCCCGTGTTCCTCCAGAGGCTGCGGGTCGTAGCAGTGAGTCGCTGGTGCGCAGATGGTGAGCTCGGAAGTTCCGCCTCGAGCGGCTCCGGGTCGAATTCGTACGGATGAAAATACAGAACGGGGTAGGACGTTCGCGCTCGCACGTCGTCGAGGCCGTGCGTGAGCACGCGACGCGGGAGGAGCCGCCAGTAGGCCCCGCCGCCGACGGGCAGCCGTCCGGCGACCGCGACCGGCAACTCCCAGAGATCCTCTCCGCTTCGGAGCTCGAGCCGATACGGCGCGGCAGGGATGCCGCCGATCCGCTCTCGGACCCGCGGTGAGTCGTGCTGGCTCGAGTCGTACCGAAAGCCGCGCTCGGCCAGCACGTCGTACGCCCAGGGAGTCCTCCGGTTGATCGAGAAGGCCGGCGCGCGGTAGGCGACGGGACGCCGTTGCGTGACGTCCTCGATCGTCTCGGCGGCGCGCTGGATGTCGGCTGCGAACTCCTCCTCCGTCTGCTCGTACACCAGAGTGTGGGCGTGGCCGTGGCACGCCGGCTCGTGCCCCCGCCGAATGATCTCTGTGACGAGGTCGCGATGGTTCTCGACGGTCATGCCGAGCAGGAAGAACGTCGCCCGGGCCTCCAGTCCGTCGAGGAGGTCGAGCAGGGCCGCCGTCTGGCGGTCGAGCGCCCGATGGGGCCGGTCCCAGTCGGGAAGCCCGAGCCGTCGGTGGACGAGCTGGTGCCAGTCCTCGAAATCGATGCTGAGCAGGAGCGCCGGCCGGGAATCCACGGGCACGACTGTAATCGGGCGCGCCCGGCCGCCCAGGCGGTACTAATACGGTTTGAAAGGAGGAAAATGCCGACGGAAAAGCGGGCCTGCGACGCGGCGATTCCGGCTCCAGTAGCCCGATCCCGCCGTTTGCGGGCGCATCCCCCTTTCGGTACCATGGCTCATCCGGTTGGCAGGGCCAACGGCCCGGCCGACCGTTGTTGTGTGAAAAGGGACTTTTCCCGGAGGTCAATTGCCCACCGTCAATCAACTCGTCCGCAAGGGTCGCACGCTGCAGAAGGGCAGGACGAAGACCCCTGCGCTTGGTGGAGCGCCGCAGAGGCGAGGCGTCTGCACTCGCGTGTTCACCCACACTCCGAAGAAGCCGAACTCGGCCCTTCGGAAAGTTGCGCGCGTCCGCCTGACGAATCAGCAAGAGGTCACGACCTACATCCCGGGCGAGGGCCACAACCTCCAGGAGCACTCGGTCGTGCTCGTTCGCGGCGGGCGCGTCAGGGATCTGCCTGGTGTCCGTTACAAGGTCATTCGCGCAGCGCTCGACGCTGCCGGCGTGTCCGACCGTAAGCAGGGCCGCTCGAAGTACGGCGCCAAGAAGGGCTCCTAATGCCACGCCGTGCAGAGATCCAGGTTCGTCCGATCGAGGCGGACCCCGTCTACAACTCGCCGCTCGTCACGCAGGTCATCAACAAGGTGATGAGCCGCGGGAAGAAGTCGACCGCCGAGAAGATCGTCTACGACGTCCTCGACCGCATCGGCGAGCGGACCGGAAAGCCGCCGGTCGAGGTGCTCGAGCAGGCCGTGAAGACGGTCACGCCGGTGCTCGAGGTGAAGAGCCGCCGTGTCGGCGGCGCCAACTACCAGGTGCCCGTCGAGGTGCCGCAGCGCAGAGCCCGCACGCTCGCCGTGCGCTGGATCGTGGACTACGCGCGCGAGCGCCGCGAGAAGGGCATGGTCGACAAGCTCGCCAACGAGATCCTCGACGCGCTCAACCAGCAGGGCGGCGCCTTCAAACGCAAGGACGACGTCTACCGGATGGCGCAGGCCAACAAGGCGTTCGCCCACTATCGATGGTGATGAGCGCAATCGACACCAAGAGCAAGGTTGCGCTCGAACGCGTCCGCAACATCGGGATCATGGCCCACATCGATGCGGGCAAGACCACGACGACCGAGCGGATCCTCTACTACACCGGCCGCACCCACAAGATGGGCGAGGTGCACGAGGGCGCCGCGACGATGGATTGGATGGCGCAGGAGCAGGAGCGCGGCATCACGATCACGTCTGCCGCCACGACGGCATTCTGGCGCGATTTTCGCATCAACATTATCGATACGCCCGGGCACGTGGACTTTACGGTCGAGGTGGAGCGAAGCCTGCGCGTCCTCGACGGCGCGATCGCCGTTTTCGACGCGGTCGCGGGCGTCCAGCCCCAGTCCGAGACGGTGTGGCGCCAGGCGGAGCGCTACGGCGTGCCACGGATTGCCTTCATCAACAAGATGGACCGGACCGGCGCCGATTTCTTCGCGGCGGTGCAGTCGATGGTCGACCGCCTCGGCGCCCACCCGGTGCCGATCCAGCTGCCGATCGGCCAGGAGGAGCACCACCGCGGTGTCATCGACCTCGTCGACATGAAGGCCGTGACGTGGGCCGACGACCTCGGCACGAAGATGGAGATCGGCGACATTCCTGGTGAGCTCACCGAGCAGGCGCAGGAGTACCACCACCAGCTGATCGACTCGATCGCCGAGTTCGATGAGGAGCTGACGGAGACCTATCTGCTGGACGAGGAGTCCGTGACCCCGGAGATGATCCGGCACGCGCTGCGAACCGGCACCCTGCAGAACAAGATCACGCCGGTGCTGCTCGGCTCCGCGTTCAAGAACAAGGGCGTGCAGCCGCTGCTCGACGCGGTGATCGACTACCTGCCGAGCCCGCTCGACGTGCCGCCCGTGCACGGCATCGACCCGCGCACGGACCACGAGCTGTCTCGCCGGCCCGAGCTCGACGAGCCGTTCTCCGCACTCGCCTTCAAGGTCATGTCCGATCCGTACGTCGGCAAGCTGACGTACTTCCGCGTCTACTCCGGCCAGGTCAAGTCGGGCGACCGCGTGCTCAATACCACCACGGGTCGTACCGAGCGGATCGGGCGCATCCTCCAGATGCACGCGAATCACCGTGAGGAGCGCGATGCAATCGGCGCCGGGGAGATCGCTGCAGGCGTTGGCTTGAAAAACACGACCACCGGCGACACGCTCGCGACGGACACCGCGCCGATCAGGCTCGAGTCGATGACGTTCCCGGATCCGGTGATCTCCGTGGCCGTGGAGCCGAAGTCGAAGGCCGACCAGGACAAGCTCGGCACGGGGCTGCAGCGCCTGGCGGAAGAGGACCCGACGTTCCGCGTCCAGTCCGACGAGGAGACCGGCCAGACGCTGATCGCCGGCATGGGCGAGCTCCACCTCGAGATCATCGTCGACCGCCTGAAGCGCGAGTTCAACGTCGACGCGAACGTCGGTCGACCGCAGGTCGCCTACCGCGAGACGATCGGGCGTCCGGTCGAGAAGGTCCAGGGCCGCTTCGTCCGGCAGACCGGCGGCCGCGGCCAATACGGGCACGCTGTCATCAACGCCGAGCCGCTGGCCCCCGGCGAGGGCTACGAGTTCGTGGACAAGATCGTCGGCGGGAAGATCCCGAAGGAGTACATCCCGGCAGTCGACCTGGGCATCCAGGAAGCGATGGAGTCCGGGGTGCTCGCGGGGTATCCCGTTGTCGACCTCCGCGTCGAGCTCGTGGAAGGCTCGTACCACGAGGTCGACTCGAGCGAGATGGCTTTCAAGGTCGCCGGCTCGATGGCGATCAAGGAGGCCCTCAAGCGCGGCAAGCCGAAGCTCCTCGAGCCGGTCATGGCCGTCGAGGTGATCACGCCCGAGGAGTACCTGGGCGACGTCATGGGGAACCTCAACTCGCGCCGCGGGCGGGTCGAGAGCCTCGAGCCCGTCGGCAACGCCCAGGTGATCAAGGCCGTCGTCCCGCTGGCGGAGATGTTCGGCTACGCGACCGACCTGCGCTCGATGTCGCAGGGTCGCGCCGAGTTCACGATGCAGTTCGACCGTTACGAGGAAGTTCCGCAGTCGATCGCGACCGAGCTGGTCTCGAGCGACGCGTAAGTCAAGGAAGGAGAAGCATGGCCAAGCAGAAGTTCGAGCGCACGAAGCCGCACCTCAACGTCGGCACCATCGGTCACATCGACCATGGCAAGACGACGCTGACGGCGGCGATCACCAAGGTGCTCAGCGAGCAGGGCGTGTCGGGGACGGAGATCCGCTCGTTCGACTCGATCGACAACGCGCCGGAGGAGAAGACGCGCGGCATCACGATCAACACGTCGCATGTCGAGTACGAGACGGAGAAGCGCCACTACGCGCACGTCGACTGCCCGGGGCACGCCGACTACATCAAGAACATGATCACGGGCGCCGCCCAGATGGACGGCGCGATCCTCGTCGTGTCGGCCGCCGACGGCCCGATGCCGCAGACGCGCGAGCACATCCTGCTCGCCCGGCAGGTCGAGGTGCCCGCGATGGTCGTGGCCCTGAACAAGGCCGACATGGTCGATGATCCGGAGCTGCTCGAGCTCGTCGAGATGGAAGTGCGCGAGCTGCTCTCGCGGTACGAGTTCCCGGGTGACGACATCCCGGTCGTGCAGGTGTCCGCACTGAAGGCCCTCGAGGGCGACGGCGAATGGGTGCCGAAGATCCTCGAGCTGATGGCTGCGGTCGACGACTACATCCCCGAGCCGGAGCGGGACGTCGACAAGCCGTTCCTGATGCCGATCGAGGACGTCTTCACGATCACGGGCCGCGGCACGGTGGTGACCGGCCGCATCGAGCAGGGCAAGATCGAGACGGGCAACGAGGTCGAGATCGTCGGCATCCATCCCGAGACGGAGAAGACGGTCGTCACGGGTCTCGAGATGTTCCAGAAGACGCTCGACTTCGCCCAGGCGGGCGACAATGCCGGCGCGCTCCTGCGCG
Source organism: Actinomycetota bacterium (assembly GCA_046727655.1). Taxonomy (GTDB): domain Bacteria; phylum Actinomycetota; class Thermoleophilia; order Gaiellales; family Gaiellaceae; genus 3-1-20CM-4-69-9. Next base: position 5,513 of record JBKPDB010000074.1, on the reverse strand, counting down.
GGATCAAGCGCGAGGACATCGAGCGCGGCCAGGTGCTCGCGAAGCCCCGCTCGATCACGCCGCACACGCACTTCAAGGCAGAGGTGTACGTCCTGTCCAAGGACGAGGGTGGCCGACACACGCCGTTCTTCAACGGCTACCGGCCGCAGTTCTACTTCCGGACGACGGACGTGACCGGCTCGATCAAGCTCCCGGAGGGCCAGGAGATGGTCATGCCGGGCGACAACACGAACATGGAGGTCGAGCTCATCCAGCCGATCGCCATGGATCAGGGTCTGCGCTTCGCGGTCCGCGAGGGTGGCCGGACGGTCGGCGCAGGCGTCGTCACCGACATCATCAAGTAACGGAGGCGTCGGTTCGTTGGCTCAGAAAATCCGTATCCGGCTGAAGGGCTACGACCACCAGCAGCTCGACCGATCGGCTCAGTCGATCGTCGAGACGGCCCAGCGAACCGGCGCCACCATCACCGGCCCTGTGCCGCTGCCGACGGAGAAGAACGTCTACTGCGTGATCCGGTCGCCGTTCAAGGACAAGGACTCACGCGAGCACTTCGAGGTCCGGACGCACAAGCGCCTGATCGACATCCACTCGCCGACGCCGAAGACGGTCGACTCGCTGATGCGGCTCGACCTCCCGGCAGGCGTCGACATCGAGATCAAGCTGTGAAAGGCATCGTCGGTAAGAAGCTCGGCATGACCCGCGTCTTCGATCCGGAGACCGGCGTCGTCACGCCCGTGACGGTGATCGAGGCGGAGCCGTGTCCTGTGGTGCAGGTCAAGACCGCGGACGCGGACGGCTACGACGCGGTCCAGATCGCCTATGACGGCGTCCACGAGCGCAAGCTCACGAAGCCGGAGCTCGGCCACTTGAAGAAGAACGACGTGGACGGCGCCTACCGGCACCTAGTCGAGTTGCGCGGACAGAGCGAGCTCGTCGTCGGCGAGAACGTCACAGTCGAGGCTTTCGAGCCCGGCGAGAAGGTGAAGGTGAGCGGCGTCTCGCACGGCAAGGGCTTTGCGGGAACGATCAAGCGGCACAAGTTCCACCGCGGCCCGACATCGCACGGCTCGCACAACATCCGCAAGCCCGGATCGATCGGCGCCTCGGCGACGCCCTCCCGCGTGTTCAAGGGCATGCGCATGGCAGGCCGCATGGGCGGCAAGCGCGTCACGCAGGTCGGGCTCGTCGTCCACGGTGTCGACGCGGAGCGGAATCTTCTCCTGGTCAAGGGCGCTGTGCCTGGTCCGAAGAACGCGTTCGTCGAAGTCCGCGAGGAGGTGCGCTAGTGGCTGCTCCGAAGGCACCGCTGCTCGATGCGGGCGGCGCGAAGGCGCAGGACGTCACACTCGAGGAGTCGATCTTCGGCGCCGAGGTGAAGCCTCACATCGTTCACGAGACGGTGCGCGCCGAGATGAACGCTCACCGCGCCGGTACGCGTGGCGCGAAGACCCGCAGTCGCGTCGCGGGCGGTCGCGCGAAGCCGTGGCGCCAGAAGGGGACCGGTCGGGCCCGCGCCGGCACGACTCGTGCGCCGCACTGGGCCGGCGGGGGCGTCGCATTCCCGCCGACGACCCGTGACTTCGCGGTGAAGGTCAACCGGAAGGCGCGCCGTTCGGCGCTCCGCGGCGCGCTGACGCAGCACGCGTCCGGTGGTACGTTCGCCGTCCTCGACGGCTCCGGGTTCTCGGAGCCATCGACGCGTAGGGCCGTCGAGCTCCTCGACGCCTGGGGCAAGGAGCTGCCGCTCGTCGTCGTCACGAACGACGATCAGAACGTCGCCAAGTCGTTCCGGAACCTGGAGAAGGTCGTGGTCTTGACCCCGGCCGAGCTCGAGGTCGCCGCGCTCGTCTGGGCGCACTCCGTGCTCGTCACGCAGGACGCGCTCGAGTCGGTTCAGGAGCGTGCGTCGTGAGCTTGCATCCAAACGAAGTCCTGCTAGCCCCCGTCGTGTCCGAGAAGAGCTACGCCCAGATCGAGGACAGCAACACCTACTCGTTTCGGATCCATCCGGATGCGCACAAGACGCAGGTCCGGCAGGCCGTCGAAGAGCTGTTCGACGTGAAGGTCGTCCGCGTGAACATTGCCAAGGTGCGGCCGAAGCCGAAGCGCCGTGGCCTGCATCGCGGGACGAAGCCGGGGTGGAAGAAGGCGATCGTCCAGCTCCGTCCCGGCGACACAATCGAGATCTTCCAGGGGGCTCAGGCCTAGTCATGCCGATCCGCCGTTACAAGCCGACGAGCGCCGGTCGCCGCTTCATGACCGTCTCGACGTTCGAGGAGGTCACGAAGTCGAAGCCGGAAAAGGCGCTCACCGAGAAGCTGACGAAGAAGGGCGGCCGGAACAACAAGGGCCGGATCACGACGCGCCATCAGGGAGGCGGCCACAAGCGCCGCTACCGCACGATCGACTTCAAGCGTCAGAAGGACGGCGTGCCGGCGAAGGTCGCAGCGATCGAGTACGACCCGAACCGCTCGGCACGGATCGCGCTCCTGCACTACGCCGACGGCGCGAAGAGCTACATCCTTGCTCCCGCGCGACTTCGAGTGGGCGCGACCGTCGAGTCGGGGCCGACCGCCGACATCAAGCCCGGCAATGCGCTGCCGCTCGAGAACATCCCCACCGGGACGCTTGTCCACAACGTCGAGCTGAAGCCCGGGAAGGGCGGCCAGATGGCGCGCAGCGCCGGCTCGGGCGTCCAACTCGTCGCCAAGGACGAGGGCTTCGGCGTCCTGCGCCTGCCCTCGGGCGAGATGCGTCGCGTTCCCCTCAAGTGCCGCGCTACCGTGGGACAGGTCGGCAACGTCGACCACGAGAACGTGACCGCCGGCAAGGCGGGGCGGGCTCGCTGGAAGGGGAAGCGGCCGTCGGTGCGCGGTTCGGCGATGAACCCGGTCGACCACCCGCACGGCGGGGGCGAGGGCAAGTCGAAGGGCGGCCGTCATCCCGTGACGCCGTGGGGCGTCCCGACGCTCGGCAAGCGCACGAGAAGCAAGCACAAGGAGTCGAACAACCTGATCGTCCGCAGCCGCAGGCGCGGCAAGGAAAAACGATGAAAATGCTGCGCATTTTCATCGTGAGCGAAGTTAGGACTTCGCTTCGCTCGTCGAAAATGAGGAGAACCATTGAGTAGATCGAGCAAGAAAGGGCCTTTCGTCGAGGAGCGGCTGATGAGCCGCATCGAGGGGATGAACGAGAGAAACGAGAAGCGCATGGTCCGCACCTGGTCGCGCACATCGACCGTCTTCCCGGAGATGGTCGGCCACACGATCGCGGTCCATGACGGCCGCAAGCACGTGCCCGTGTTCATCTCGGAGCAGATGGTCGGGCACAAGCTCGGTGAGTTCGCGCCCACCCGGACCTTCCGCGGGCACTCCGGCGATCGCAAGACCGAGGTGAAACGAAAGACTTGAGCACTATCGAGGCACCACAAGAAGTGCGCGCCGAGGCGAAGTGGGTGCGCGTTTCGCCGCGGAAGGCGCGGCTCGTCGCGGAGCACATCCGCGGGCGCAGCGTCCCGGAAGCGCGTGCCGTCCTCGCATTCACCTCTCGAGAGGCGGCGCGCGCGATCGAAAAGGTGCTGCACTCGGCCGTCTCTAACGCCGAGGCGAATCACGGCCTGTCGGAGGACGGCCTCTACATCAAGGCGGCGTACGTCAACGCCGGCCCGATGCTGAAGCGCTGGCGTCCGCGGGCGCGCGGCCGTGTCGCCCGGATCCACAAGCGGACGTGCCACATCACCGTCCTGCTCGCGCCGGCTACGCCGGAGGAGGCGCCGACGCAGAGCCGCGGACGGGCGAACAGGAAGAAGACGGCTGCCGCGCCGCCGCCCGAGACGTCGACCGCAAACACGGAGGAGGCCACCACCTAATGGGCCAAAAGGTTCATCCCGGCGGGATGCGCGTCGGCGTCATCCACGACTGGAAGTCGAACTGGTACACGGGCAAGAAGGAGTTCCCGGAGTACCTCATCGAGGACATCAAGATCCGGGAGCACATCATCAACAAGCTCTCGCACGCAGGGCTGTCCGACATCCTGATCCGCAAGGACAAGCAGCGGATAACCGTCGACATCTACACGGCACGGCCCGGCATCGTGATCGGCAAGTCCGGCGTCGAGGTGGACGCGCTGCGCAAAGAGCTCCACGCGATCACCAAGAAGAACGTCCACATCAACATCAACGAGATCAAGCGGCCCGAGCTCGACGCAAAGCTCGTCGCTCAGTCGATCGCCGAGCAGCTCCAGAACCGTGTCAGCTTCCGGCGTGCGATGAAGCGTGCGCTTGCGTCAGGCATCCGGTCCGGCGCGAAGGGGGTTCGCATCCAGTGCGGCGGACGGCTCGGCGGCACGGAGATGAGCCGTTCCGAGGCATACTCGGAAGGACGCGTACCGCTCCACACGATCCGCGCCGACATCGACTACGGCTTCGTCGAGGCGAAGACGACCTTCGGACGCATCGGCGTCAAGGTCTGGATCAACAAGGGCGAGATCATGCCGGAGGGTTACGGCGGCCTCGACACCGAAAAGGACGTGCGGCTCGGCGAGCAGGATCAGGCGCGCCGCAGGCGTGCGACCGTGGAGGGCCTCGGCGCCTCGCGCGAGGGCGGCCGCGACCGCCAGCGCGACCGTGAGGGCCTCGGACCGGTGCGCCCGTCGCGCAAGCGGAGTGGTGCAGGGCGCGGCGGCGGCCCGGGTCGAGGGCAGGGCCGTGGTGGCCGACCGGGACCGCGTAACCGCGCGGCTCAGCAGGACAACGTCGAGCGGCCGCGCACGGACGAGTCCGCGACCTCGGCGGAGGGCCGCGAGCTGCCGCCTGTCGAGCCGCAGGTCGAGACGACGCCGGCTCCCGTCGAAGACGCTCCCGACACGACGACTCCGAAGCAGCAGACCGAGGATCCGACGAAGCAGGAAAAGGCTGACGAGTAGTGCTGCTCCCCAAGAAAACGAAATACCGCAAGTACCAGCGCGGCCGCCGGCGCGGTTACGCGAAGGGCCAGACCGCCGTGCAGTTCGGCGACTACGGCCTGAAGGCCCTCGAGAACGGCTGGATCACCAACCGTCAGATCGAGGCTGCGCGAATTGCGATGACGCGAAAGATCAAGCGCGGCGGGAAGGTGTGGATCAACGTCTTCCCAGACAAGCCCACGACGCAGAAGCCGGCCGAGACGCGCATGGGCTCCGGCAAGGGCTCACCGGAGCACTGGGTCGCAGTCGTGAAGCCCGGGCGGGTCATGTTCGAGCTCGCGGGCGTACCGGAACCGCTGGCCAAGGAGGCGCTTCGCCTGGCCGGTACGAAGCTCTCCGTGAAGACGAAGTTCGTGAAACGAGAGGCGGATCTCTTTGAGTCGTAACGACGTAGGAAACGCACGAAGCCGCCGCGCGCAGGCGGGACCGCGCTCCCGCCGGAGCGCACACGTGCACTTGACAGAGACGAAGGTGAAGGAGGGGGCTCGTGGGGGTACCAATGGTTCCCCCACGGTTGGTGTGGCGGTTATCTTTTTGATCTAGAGACCTGA
>JBKPDB010000073.1:0-5646 GCA_046727655.1 Actinomycetota bacterium | reverse complement strand
TTGACGTCGCCGCGAAGGAACGGGCGCGTCAGCGAGACCTTCTGCTGATTGCCGCCGGAGAGGGATTGCACCGGCTGCTCGACCGACGCCATTCGGATCCGCAGACGCCGGACGAGCCCGTCGATGGTGCGGCGCTCGAGCCTGCGCCCGAGGATCCCCCAATGTCCGAGCCGTCGGAGCACCTGGATCGTCGTATTGGCTCGGACGCTGAGCACGGGGAAGAGCGACTCGCGGGTTCGATCGCCGCTGAGCAGCACGACGCCGGCGCGCAACGCGGCGAGCGGGGACTTCGTGTCGAGCTCGTGGCCGTTGCAGGACGCCGTCCCCAACGGTCGTTCGACGCCGGCGAGCGCGCGCAGGAATTGCACCTGGCCGTTCCCTTCTGCGCCCGCGATCCCGAGGATCTCGCCCTTCTGGACGTCGAGGTCGATCGGGCCGAAGCGCTCTCCCCGCAGGCCGGACACGGCTAGGAGGACCTCGCGTGGCCGCGCGGCGCCGTCGCGGTCGGGGAACGCGACCTGTAGGGGACGCCCGATCATCAGAGCGACGAGCGACTCCTCAGACATGGTGGCGGCCTCGAACGTGCCCTGGCTGACACCGTCGCGCAGGACGGTGATGCGGTCCGCAATGCCGAGCACCTCGGGTAGCCGATGGCTGACGTACACGATTCCGACGCCGGCTCGGCTGCGTTCGAGCACGAGTGAGTGCAATTGTTCGACCTCCTCGGGCCCGAGCGCCGTCGTCGGCTCGTCGAGGAGGAGCACCCTGGGCGTCGCGAGCAGCGCTTTGACGACCTCCAGCAATTGCCGCTGCGCCAAAGAGAGCGTCCCCACCGGGGCGCTCACGGGGAGGTCGAGCGCGAACTCCCCGAGCCTTGCTGCCGCCCACTCCTCCATGCGCGCGTGGTGCGGCTGCATGCTCCGAGGCACGGCCAGCGAGAGGTTCTCCGCGACGGACAGCTCGAGGACGTGCGAGTACGTCTGATACGCGATGCCGAGACCGAATCGGCGGGCTTCGGCCGGTGAGCCGCGCCGCCTTCGGCGAACGCCGATCTCGACCTCGCCGTCGTCCGGAGCGAGGAAGCCGCTGGCGATGCCGAGTAAGGTCGATTTCCCGGACCCGTTCTCCCCGACGAGCGCATGAATCTCGCCCGAACGGCAGTCGAAGCTGACGTCACGGAGCGCCTGCACGGCTGCGAACGCCTTCGAGACGCCGCGAAGGGACAGCACGACGGGGCTCTCGCGCCCGGGACTCGACATCGAGCTTCTCGCTTCTGTGGCTACTTCTTCGTTCTCAGCTTCCTCCTAGGGGTACATCCGCTTCAGCAGCTTCAGCGGCACGAGCGACGTTGCCGACGCCTCCTGCGGGTAGCCCTTCACGCACGAGTTGCGAACCGCTTGGTTCTGCAACTGGATCGGGAACACGATCTTGGGCGGGATCTTCGCGCCCTTGAGCTTCATCATCGCGGCCGTGAATGCGACCCGGATCTGCGAGTTTCCGGCCGTGTAGTAGTAGACCCTGAGCTTCGGGTTGTGGAGCCTCACCGCCGCGCAGCCCATGCCGACGTCGTCGGTGCGCAGCGTGAGCACCGCGTTGAACGGCTTACCGGCGGCCTTGTACGCGGCGAACGCGCCCTGCGCCATGCCGAGGCCGTACTCGTAGCTCCAGCCCTTGATGTTCGGATACCGCGCGAGGATGCCGGCGACGACCTCCTGGACCTTCGACGGATCCCAGTTCGTCGCCTCGGTGGCGACGACCTTGATCTTCTTGTTGAGCGCTGGCCGCTCGCACTTCTGCCAACCGAGCGACAACGGGTTGCCCGGGAAACCGCCCATGAACGCGATGTTCCCCGACTTCACATACTTGTTCATGATGCGGGCGTACGCCTTGCCGAGGTTGCACGTGTCCTCGCCCACGACCGTCGTGTAGTTCGTGCCCGGCCCGCTGACATAGCCCCACGCGTAGGTTGCGACGGGGATGCCGGCCCGCGTCGCCTCTCTGAACGCCGGCAGCATCGCGTCGCCGAAGTCCGGGTAGGTGACGATGAGGTCGACACCCTGCGAGATGGCGGCCCGGAAGTCGGTCAGCGCCTGCGCGGGATCCGAGTGGGCGCTCGTGTAGATGATCTTGCCGACGTTCTTATAGGTGAGCGCCTGGAGGATGAACTCCATCTTCGAGATCTGGCGGTAGACGTTCTCGCCGAAGCCCTCGACGTAGGCGACGGTCAGCTTGCCTCCCGTGCCGGTGGTGCAGCCGTTGTTCTTCCAGCACCTGAGCGCCAGATCCTGATTCACCTTCTTGTCGGCACGGCCGTACGCGGCCAGCGCGATGTTGCGCGCCATCTTGTTCACCGGCAGCAGCCTGGCGTTGAAGAGCGTCTTCTTGAGGGTGGCCGTCTTCGCCTTGTAGACCTCTCCAAACCCTCCGGCGGCGCTCGCGTGCGCCTTCGTCGGACGTACCGCCGACTTGTCACCGGTGCTGCCGTTGCCGGTCGCGACGACTACGAGCGTGACGGCGAGCAGAACGAAAACCGGCACCAGCCGCCGCACATGCCTTGCGTCCGGCTTCCTTCGTGCGTGCATCCTGTGTCTCCTTTCCCTTCTCAGCTCGTGCTTTCGACGACTCCGCGGCGGTCGCGCGCCGGCGGCTCCCTTGGCCGGAGGACACGTCCGAGGAGCGACGCGACTCGGTCCCCGGAGACCAGCATCCCGACGATGATGGCCGCACCGAAGACGATGAACTGCATCGCCGTCGAGAGGCCGAGGATGCGCAGCATCTGTGTCAGCAGCGTGAGCGCCAATGCTGCGATCCACGTAGAGGTTGCGCTCGCCAGCCCGCCTGAAAGCGACGCTCCCGCAATGACGACCGCGGCGATCGGGGCGAGCAAGTACGCCGCGCCGAAGCCGGGGTCGATGCTGATGCGAATACCCGCGAGGAGAACCGCGGCAACGGAGTAGAGCGTGCCGGCAGCCGTATACGCGAACACGACGTGCGTCCTGACGCGCACTCCGGCCATCCAGGCGGCTCTGGGGTTCGCGCCCACCGCCTGAAAGCGACGGCCGGCGGCTGTGTACCGAAGCGCCAGGGCGACCACCAAAGTAATCGCCGCGCCCGCCCAGAAGACCGCACTGATCCCGAAGGGCTCCTTCGCGGCCCAGGACGAGAGCCCCTCCGGCACCGTCTGGCCTGCGACCACGCCGCGCGAGTACTTCAGCCCCCAGGCAAGAACGATCTGCCCCACCGCCAGCGTGACGATGAGCGGATTCAGCTTCAGGATCCCGACGAAGATGCCGTTGACGAGGCCGACGAGCGCTCCGACGCCGATGCAGGCGAGGATCGCGAGCGCCAACTTGTCGTTCGAACCGGCGCCGATTCCCGCTATGAGGTTGCCGCCGAGGAACATCACGCCCACGGTCGAAAGGTCGATGCCGGCGTGCATGACCACGAGCATCTGACCGAGCGCCGCGACGGCAAGGATCGTCATGTACGGAAGGACGAACGCCCACGACGTGCTCTGCAAGGCGTCGGGCGCGATGATCGCGGCCACGACAGCGAGCACGCCGGTCGCGATCCAGATCGGCAAGAAGCGGGCCGCGACGATCGCGTTCGCGGCCAAGGGCGCAAGGCGTGCCGCCTTCGAGGGGACGGCGACGCCGTCGGTGGGGGTGAGGGCGCTCACGGATCGCCCAATCCGGGGCTGCCCCACGGTGAAGAGCTAGCCGCGACCAGGGGTCCATTCTGTGCACGTGGCGCAGGAAGTGTCAACTGTGGCCGAACGCGACGCCGCAGCGGACATGGTCTCCGTGCACCTGGGCTTAACGAAATCGCTGGAGGAGCGCCTTTTTATGCGTTGACGCGCCGTCGTCGAGGCGTTTATGCTCGCTGTACATGCGGCAGCGCGAGACACGGTCTGCTGCCGGCGAAGGCGCTCCTGCGCCGTCGCGACTCGTTGTGTCCGCCAGCCAAGGAGAAGAGGGATGAGCTCACAGCGGCTGTTGATCCGCAACGGCTTCGTCGTCTCGATGGACCGCGACGTCGGAGAAGTTCCGTTCGGCGACGTCCTCGTGGAGGACGGCAAGATCGCCGAGATCGCGCGCGGACTCGAGGCGTCCGAAGCCGAAGAGATCGACGCGACCGGAATGATCGTGATGCCGGGGTTCGTCGATACGCACCGGCATACGTGGCAGACGCCCGTCCGCGGCGTCCTCCCGTGTTGCACGCTCGACAACTACTTCGCCGTCATGCTCGGCAGCGTCGGCGTCCATTACCGGCCGGAGGACGTTCACATAGGTAACTACGGAGGAGCGCTCGAGGCACTCAACGCGGGCATCACGACGCTCCTCGACTGGTCACACATCAACAACACGCCGGATCACTCGGACGCCGCGATCCAGGGGCTCAAGGACGCGGGCATCCGCGCGATCTACGCGCACGGCGTGCCGACGGGCGGGGAGTGGTGGGCGTTCAGCGAGCTCGAGCATCCAGAGGACATCCGCCGCATCCGCGAGACGTACTTCGCCTCCGACGACGGATTGATCACGCTTGCGCTGGCAGCACGCGCGCCGGGCAACTCGAACTTCGAGGTTGCGACGCACGATTGGGAGCTGGCGCGCGACCTCGGCATCCGCATCAGCGTGCACGTCGGCATGCGCCTGACCGACGTTCACGTGCATCACGTGAAGAACATGGAGGACCTCGGCCTGCTCGGTCCCGACACGACGTACATCCACTGCACGGACTCGACGGACGAGGAGCTCGACCTGATCAAGGAGACCGGCGGAACGGCGTCCGTCGCGCCGTACGTCGAGATGCTCATGGGACACGGCCCGCCGCCCACCGGCAAGCTCCTGCAGCGCGGCGTGCCGGTTTCGCTGAGCGTCGATGTGGTCTCGAGCGTGCCCGGCGAGATGTTCACGCAGATGCGGACTGCGCTCGTTCACGACCGGATCGGTGCGTTCACCGAAACGCCCGACGAAGCGTTCGCTCCGACGCTCACGCACAAGGACGTGCTGAAGTTCGCGACGATCGAAGGCGCCCGCGCCTGCGCGCTCGAGGACAAGGTTGGGTCGCTCACGCCCGGGAAGCAGGCCGACATCGTTCTGCTGAAGACGAACGCCATCAACACGGCGCCGATGCTCGATCCCGCCGCGACGATCGTCGTGTTCGCCGACACGTCGAACGTCGACTCGGTGTTCGTCGCGGGCCGCGCCGTGAAGCGAAACGGTGAGCTTGTCGGCGCCGATCTCGAGGACGTCTTCCGCAAGCTCGACGAGTCGCGAAACCACATCCTCTCTCACGCCGAGCTGCTGCCGGATTGGGCCTCAGAGCCTGTGGCGGCCGCGTAGTCAGGAAGGCCGTCATGGCGAGTGGCACGGTTGTCGTCGTCGGCGGCACGCGCGGGCTCGGCCGCGAGGTCGCCCAGTTCTATGTCGCCCAAGGACGGGACGTCGTCGTGACGGGACGCGACAGCGCGACCGCAGAGGCTTGCGCCCAGGAGATAGGTGGGTCGACGCACGGCCTCGCGCTCGACCTTGCCGAGCCGCACACGATTGCGGAGCGTCTCGCCGACATCGGTGAGGTGCAATACGTCGTGCTCGCTGCCATTGAGCGCGATACGAACACGGTGCGCGAGTACGACATCGACGC
>JBKPDB010000072.1:0-18014 GCA_046727655.1 Actinomycetota bacterium | reverse complement strand
TCGACCGCATCCACGAAGACTTCGACGACGCTCGCTTCATCTCGCTCGAGTGAATCACGGGGTCGCCGCCTGGCCTGAACCGGTCGAGCGCGTAGCCGCGTTCCTGCGCAAGGCCGGCGTGGAGGGTCGACTGGAGGAGCTGCCTGCGGGTGCGGAGTCCCCGCCGGGGCCGGCGGTCCGCACCGAGGCATTCGAGTCCTCGAGAGGCCGCCTCGTCGCGCTCGTTCCCGTCAGGCGAACGCTCGACCACGAGCGCCTCGCGCGTGTTGCGAAGGCCGACAGCGTCCGGCCCGCGCCAGCGCCGTCGTTCCCGTTCGACCATGCGAGGGTGTTCCTCGACCGGTCGTTCTTCGTCCAGCGCATGGTCTGGCTGCAGGTGGGCTCCGACCGGTACGTGTTGGGCCTCGCGCCGCAGCAGCTGGCTCATGTCACACGCGCGCAGGCGGCGAAACTCGTGCTGGAGGACGGAACGGCGGGGATTGCCGACAGAGGACGCGGGTAGAATTCGTTTCCCCGCGCACTGCGGCCCTTTCAAAGGAGCGTTGATGCAGGAACTCGAGAAGATCTGGATGAACGGCGAGCTCATCGATTGGGCCGACGCCAAGATTCATGTGGGCACGCATGGCCTTCACTACGGCTCCGGCGTGTTCGAGGGGATCCGCGTGTACGAGACCGCGAAGGGCAGCGCCGTTTTCCGGCTCACGGACCATCTACGTCGTTTCGAGAACTCGGCGCGCCTCCTGAACATGCAGCTTCCGTTCACGGTCGCGGAGCTGCACGCGGCGTGTACCGACTTGGTGGCGGCGAACGGGGTCAACGAGTGCTACCTCCGGCCGATTGCGTTCTACGGATACGGCGAGCTCGGCGTGTCCGCGACGGGCAACCCTGTCGACGTGGCCGTCATGAGTTGGCCGTGGGGCGCATATCTCGGGGCGGAGGGCCTCGCGAACGGGATCCGAGCCAAGATCTCGACGTGGGCGCGTGTCGGGCCGAACGTGATTCCGCACGTCGCGAAGGCGACCGGCATTTACCTGAACTCGATGCTCGCCGTCATGGAGGCCAACCGCGCCGGTTACGACGAGGCGATCCTGCTGACGCAGGACGGGTTCATTGCCGACGGCTCCGGCGAGAACGTGTTCATCGTCAAGGACGGGACGATCTACACACCGGACCTCTCCGCGTCGATCCTGCCGGGGATCACGCGTGACACGATCATCCAGATCGCGCAGGACCTCGGCTTCACCGTCATCGAGAAGCAGCTCATCCGCACCGACCTCTATCTCGCCGACGAGGTCTTCATGACCGGCACCGCCGCCGAGGTGACGCCTCTCCGCGACGTGGACGACCAGCTGATCGGCCCGCCGGGTCCCGTGACGCTCGCGATTCAGAGCGCGTACCTCGACACGGTTCGCGGTAAGAGCGAGCGGTGGTCGCACTGGCTCGAGTACGCGACCACGGAACCGGCTCGAGCCGAAGCGTGACCGAGGCAGTCCGGGAGATCCCGCTCTCCCGGCCGTGGCTCGACGAGCGGGAGGAAGAGCTCGTCCTCGAGGTGCTGCGGTCCGGGCGCCTGTCGCTCGGGCCGTGGATCGACCGCTTCGAGGAGCAGGTCGCCGAACGGGTCGGCGCGCCGTATGCGGCCGCGCTCTCGAGCGGCACCGCCGGCCTGCATCTGCTCTGCAAGATCGCCGGGATCGGCCCACGGGACGAGGTGATCACCTCGCCGCTGTCGTTCGTCGCCTCGGCGAACTGCTTCATCGTGGAGGGTGCGACGCCCGTCTTCGCAGACGTCGATCCGGTCACGCTGAACATGGATCCGGCCGCCGTTGAGGCGGCCATCACGGAGCGGACTCGGGCGATCGTCGCCGTCGACATGTTCGGATATCCGTGCGAGCTCGACGAGCTCCGCGGGATCGCCGACCGCCACGGCCTCACGTTGATCGAGGACGCATGTGAGTCGGTCGGCGCCTCGTACCGCGGCCTGCCGCTCGGCGCGCACGGCCCATCCGCGGTCTTCGCGTTCTATCCCAACAAACAAATGGCGACGGGCGAGGGCGGCGTCGTCACGACCCACTCCCAGGAAGAGTGGCAGCTGCTCCGCAGCCTCCGGAACCAGGGCCGCTCCTACGACGGCGGCGGCTGGTTCCATCACGTGCGGCTCGGCGTGAACTACCGCTGGACCGACGTTCAAGCCGCAATCGGGCTCGCGCAGCTCGAGAAGCTCGACCGCATCCTCGAGCTGCGGGCGGCCGCGGCGCGCCGCTACAGCGATCTGCTCGAGGACGTGCCGGGAGCCGAGACGCCCGCGGCGGACGACGACGACCACCGGCGCTCCTGGTTCGTCTACGTCGTCAAGCTGGATGCGGCCCTCGACCGGTCAGCCGTCATGGACTTCCTGCGGGCCGAGGGCGTGGGGACGGCGGAGTACGTGCCCTGCATCCACCTGCAGCCCTACATGCGCGAGCGCTTCGGCTTTGCAGACGGCCTCTGTCCGGTCGCCGAGGACACGGCTTCGCGAACGCTCGCGCTGCCTTTCTTCACGCAGATCTCGGCGGACGAGCAGCAGCGCGTCGTCGACGTCCTCGGCCGCGCGCTCGCGTAGTCGTCACGCGGTGGACGTTAGGTCGATCTCGGGAGCGGAGCCGTTCACCACCAAGGACGGCTCGACGATTCGTGAGCTCCATCACACACAGGCCCAGAGCCTTGCCGAGGCGAGACTCGCGCCCGGCCAGGCGACCGAACGGCATTACCACGGCCGGACCGAGGAGATCTACTTCATGCTCGAAGGTGCCGGAGAGATGGAGCTCGACGGTGAGCGCCGGCGCGTCGAGCCCGGCGACGCGGTGCTGATTCCACCCGGCGCCTGGCACCAGATCACCGCCGTAGACGAGCTGCGCCTTCTCTGCTGCTGCTCGCCCCCCTACGCACACGAGGACACATTCTTCGAGTAGCGGCCGCAGGTGATAATCAGCCTGTGGCAAACGCGAACCGCATGGTCTTTCTCGGATTCGGGAAGTACGCCCGCGCCGACAAGATCTACGCCCTCGAGCCTCTGGGAGAGGGCGAGCGCGGCCACGGACGACGCACGCGTGTCTGGATCGAGGGCGTCCCCGACCCGATCGTCGCCTCCCGCACCGAGCGCACGATCCTGCACGACATGGGGCACGACACGGCCGCCGGCTCTCCGATCGTCGACCAGGCCCTCGATCTCGCCGAGCGGCTCGCCGAGCAGACGGAGCAGGGCCGCGTCGACCTGAACGACCTCGGCCGCCGCGCGCGCCGGCTGCTCGAAGCAAGCTCGGCTCCGGCCGACTCGAAGCTCTTTTGAGCCCAGGCGCCTCGCGCCGAGGCCGTCTTGCGGCCGGCTGGCGTCGGCGTGCTTCGCGACTCGCTCTCGATCTAACGCCTCTGCGGCGCTACCCGCCGTTCCGGCGACTGTGGTTCGCGCAGGGCGTCTCCTTCGTCGGAACCGAGATCGCCGAGGTCGCGCTCGCGTACCAGATGTACCAGCTCACGGGCTCGACTCTTGCCGTCGGCCTGATCTGGTTGACGCATCTCATTCCACTGTTGACGCTGACGGTGATCGGCGGAGCGATCGCGGACGCCTTCGACCGTCGTCGCGTGATGCTCGTCCAGCAGACCGGCATGCTCATCGGAGCGCTCGGGCTGACCGCCAATGCGGCCCTCGCACAGCCACGCGTCTGGCCGCTTTACCTCTTCCAGCTCGTCATCTCCTCGGCATTCAGCCTCGGCGTCGGTGCGCAGCGCTCGATGACGCCGCAGCTCGTCGCCGAGGAGCACTTCATGGGCGCCTCTGCGCTCAACAGTGTCACCTCGCAGCTCGGCGCCGTCGCAGGGCCGGGCCTCGCGGGCGTCCTGATCAAGTTCGTCGACCTGCAGTGGATCTACCTCGGCGACGCCGCCACGTACCTCGCCTCGATCACGGCCGTGGCGCTGTTGCCGAGGCTCGCCGCCGCCCACGATGCCGACCGGCCCAGCTGGAGCTCGATCGTCGCCGGCTTTCGCTACGTGCGACGGCAGCCCGTGATCCTCGGGTTCTTCCTCGTCGACACGAACGCGATGATCTTCGGAATGCCGAGCGCGCTGTTTCCGGCGCTCGCGGCCGACCGTTTCGGCGATCCCGCGCTCGTGGGCTACCTGTACATGGCGCCGTCGGTCGGCGCACTGACGGTGTCGCTCCTGTCGGGCCCGCTGCGGCACGTGCGAAGACAGGGCCTCGGCGTGGTTCTCACCGCTTCCCTGTGGGGCGTCGCGATCGGCGCCTTCGGCTTCGCGGAGCAGTTCTGGCTCGCGCTGCTCCTGCTCGGCCTGGCCGGGCTCGGCGACCAGATGAGCGCCATCCTCCGGTCGGTGATGCTGTACCGGATCACGCCGCACGGGCTGCTCGGCCGCGTCTCCGGGATCGAGTTCATGCAGGTCGCCGCGGCGCCGTCGGTCGGCAACCTCGAGGCGGGCGCGCTCGCGGCGGCGACCAACCTTCGCTTCTCGATCGTCTCCGGGGGGATTCTCTGCGTCGTGGGCTGCGTCCTGGTGGCGATGGCGTTCCCGGCGCTCGTTCGTTACGACGCCAAGAAGCCACTGGCGCGTTCGCCCTCGCCACGCCCCGAGCGTGACCGCGTCTCCGTGTGAGGCCCTGACGCGCGAGTACTTCGCGCGGAGCGTGCACGAGGTCGCGCCCGACCTGATCGGCGTCACGCTGCTCGTCGACGGTGTGGGCGGCCGCATCGTGGAGGTCGAGGCCTACGACCATGAGGATCCCGCGAGCCACGCCTTCCGCGGCCGGACTCGACGGAACGAGGCCATGTTTGGCCCTCCCGGACAGGCCTACGTCTATCGCTCCTACGGCATCCACTGGTGCCTGAATCTCGTCTGTGGGGACGAAGGCGTCCCGGAAGCGGCGCTGATCCGTGCGCTCGAGCCGACGGCGGGGATATCCGAGCAGCGTCGGCGCCGCCGGGTCGAGGACCCGCGCGCGCTGTGCTCCGGCCCGGGAAAGCTCTGTCAGGCGCTCGCGATCTCGAAGGAGCACGACGGCCTGCCTCTCGACGCGCCGCCGTTCGAGCTGCGGTCTCGCGTCGAGGTGCCGGAGATCGTCACGGCCCGGCGGATCGGAATCACACGCGCGACCGAGCTGTCGTGGCGCTATCTCGACGCGGGCTCGCCGTTCGTCAGCCGCGGCCGACCACGAGCCTGAGCGGCAAGCGTTCCGCCCCGGCAACGCCGGGCGCCGGCGTCTGCGCCAGCACGCGTCCCGAATCTCCGTCGTCGAACCGGTCGATCACGGGGACGAACCCGCGGGCGCGGATGCGTGAGCGCGCCGCGGGGAGCGGCAACCCGACCACCTTGGGGACGACGCCGTGCAGCGGCTTCGCGAGGACGAGTGTCACCGTGTCGTGCGAGGACAAGTGCCCGCGCTTCGGGAACTGGGCGAGCACGAGGTCGAGCCGCTGCTTCGGCAGTGCAGGCTTGTAGACGAAGTTCGCCGTCAGCGGCTGCGCGGCGAGCGTTGTCCTTGCGCGTGCGACGGTCATGCCGACGACGCGCGGGACGTCGACCTCGTTCGGCTTGCAGTTCGCAGTGCGGCGCGGCCCTTTCCCGACGAAGTACGAGACGAGCGTCGTCCCCCGGCAGTAGCCGTTGTCCAGCCGCAACCTGCCGTCGCGCCAGAGGACCCGCCGGGACGCGGCGTACTGGTACGAGTACGTTGGGAAGGCCTCGGGCGGAGCGCCGGCGAGCGCCGTCTGCGTAAATGCCCGCCAGATTTCCGCGGGGAACGTTCCCCCGGCCACGGCGTCGCCGTGATACTCGGTCAGCATCGGCACGAGCTTGTCCGGGTAGCCGACCCAGACGGCGGTCGCGAGCTGCGGCGTATAGCCGACGAACCACGCGTCTCCGTAGTCCGTCGTCGTCCCGGTCTTGCCGGCCGTTGGCCGGTTCGCGAGTTGCGCCCGCTGGCCGGTGCCGGAGCGGATCACGTCTTCGAGGATGCTCGTCAAGAGTGCCGCATCGTCGGGCGTCATCACCGCCCGGTCGACGGGCTTGTTGTCGTCGATGAGCTTCCCTTGTCCATTTCGCACGCGTGTGATCGCGCGCGGTCGGTTGCCGAACGTCTTGCCGTCGACTCGCCGGCCCTGGTTCGCGAACGTCGAAAAGGCGCGCGCCATCTCGAGCGGGCTGACAGGATCGGCGCCGAGGCCGATGGCGAAGTAGGGATTGAGGCGGCGCGTGATGCCGAGCGCCCGAGCCGTTCGCGCCACGTTGGCCGGGCCGACGAGGCGTGTCAGCTGCGCATACACGGTGTTGTCGGAAACGACCGTCGCAGTCGCCAGGTCGGCCGAGCCGAGATACGCGTTCTCGTAGTTGTGCACCGGCCAGTACTTGTCGCCGATGAAGATGGACACCGGCTTTGAAGGGAAGGTCGTCGTCGGCGCGATCCCCTCCTTGAGCGCGGTGGCTAGGACGAACGGCTTGAAGGACGAGCCCGGCTGTCGCTCTCCTTGTACCGCGAGGTTGAACTGGCTCTCTCTGAAGTTGTCGCCGCCGTACATCGCGATGATCTCACCGGTGCGGGGGCGAATCGCCACGAGCCCGGCTGAAGGGCCGTTGGGCTCGCGTAGCACGCTCTCGATCGCCCTGCGCGCGAGCTTCTGCAGGCGGAGGTCGATCGTGGTGCTGACGTTCAAGCCGCCGCCGAAGACGTCGCGCGTGCCGTAGCGCTCGATCAGCTGCTGCTTGACGTAGTTCACGAAGTACGGTACCGGGCCCTCGATGCCGGGAAGATGGACGTCGGCGGGCCGTGGGAGCGGAGTCCTGTTCGCGCGGACGAAGTCGCGGCGGGTGATCTCGTTCTCGCTCAGCATCGCGCTCAGCACCTCACGGCGCCTCGCCCGCGCACTCTTGGGGTTGGTCGCAGGGTCGTACCGGGCCGGGTCCGCCGGGATGCCCGCGAGCAGCGCCGCCTCCGGCAGCGTCAGCCTCGAGGAGGGCTTGTTGAAGTACGTCTGCGCACCGCGCTGGACGCCGTAGGCGCCGTTGCCGAAGTAGATGGTGTTGAGGTAGGCGGTCAGGATCCGGTCCTTCGACCAGCGCTGCTCGAGCTGCCACGCAAGCGCGGCTTCCTTGAGCTTGCGGCTGATCGTGCGTTTCGACGTCACACACGAGTTCTTCACGAACTGCTGCGTGATCGTCGAACCGCCCTGGACGACCTTCTTGCTCGTGAGATCGGCCCAGATCGCGCGGCCGATGGCGCGCAGATCGACGCCGCGATGCTCGTAGAAGCGCTTGTCCTCGATCGCGACGATCGCCTGGCGCATGATCGGCGCGATCTCGTCGCTCGAGACGAGGATCCGGCTCTCCGAGCCCCTCAGCGTCGCGAGGATGGTGCGGCTGTCGTTCGCGTAGATGTGCCCGTCGACCTCGTGCGGCACGCGCGCGGGATCGCAGTTGGGGAGCTGTCCTGCCACAGCGGTGATCAGCCCGAAGGTGAAGGAGGCGAGCCCGAGGAGGAGGAGGATCAAGACGAGAGCGCTGAGGCGGAGCTTCCGAATCCTCCGTCGCCGCCCGTTCGACGCGGGCTTCCGCACGCTGCGTTTGCGGCCGAGCAAGCGGCGGATTCTAGGTGCTAGCTCTGGGCTGCGTTCCGGACGGCGATGAACGGCGTCTGCGTCGGTGCGTCCACCCCGCCGTCCTGCTCCTCGGTGACCATCACCGTCGCGCCGGCCGCGACCGGCCGCTCGAGCGGGATCGCGACGGCCCGGCCGCCGTCGAAGAGGCCGGCCGCTTCAGGCGCGCCTCCGTCGGCCACCCACGCCTCGTAGGTCTTCCCGGGGGACGCCTTCTTCAGGTCGCGCACGACGAGGGCAGCGCGGCCGCCCGGGTCGACGACCAGCGTGCCGCGCGCGAACGACACCTTGCGCGCCCCCGGCGACGCGAGGATCTCGGCGACCCGGTTCTGCCGGGCCAGGGCCGCGTCTCTCGAGTCGAGCTTCCCGGCGAGAGACGCCGCCCACAGGCCGAGGGCGATCGCCGCGCACGCCGCCAAGGCGGCGGCCGCCGCGAGTGGCGCGACCCAGCGAGGCCGCAGGGGCACGACGTTCGACCGTTCGCGCGCCGCTTGCTGGATGATGCGCGCGCGCAGCTCCGGCCGCGGCACGGGCACGTCGACGGCGTAGGCAAGCGCGCTCGCGGTCTCCGAGAAGGATGAGAGCTCGTCGCGGCAACGTTCGCAGCGGGCGAGGTGCGCCTCGTAGGCCCGGGCGTCCTCGTCGTCGAGGGCGTCGAGCGCGTACGCAGCGGTCAGGTCGTGGAGGGTGTTGGTTTCCATGTCGTATCCGTAGGGCCGGGTTCTCCGAGCAGCTCGCGTAGCCGCGTGAGCCCGGCAAACATCCTGCTTTTGATCGTACCGACGGGTTGTCCGAGCCTCTCGGCGAGCTCCGATTGCGTGAAGCCGCCGTAGTACGCGAGCTCGAGCGCCTCGCGCTGCTGATCCGGGAGGCGCTTCAGCGCGGCTTGCACGCGCTCGCGCTCGAAGCGAAGCCACGCGTCGTCTTCGGCCGATTCGGTCGAGGCGTGCTCAACATCGTCCGGCAGCGACTCCGCGCGGCGTCGCTCCTCGCGGCGGACGAGATCGACGGCGCGGCGGTGGACAAGCGTCAACACCCACGTGCTCGCCCTCGCGCGCTCGGGCATGAACCTGTCCGCCGTTCGCCAGGCCGCCAGGAACCCTTCCTGCACGGCGTCCTCGGCGAGCTTCTCGTCGCGGAGGACGCGCAGGGCGACGCCGTAGGCCAATCGCCCGAACCGGTCGTACAGCTCGGCCAGCGCGGACTGGTCGGAGCGGGCCACGAGCGCAACGACGGCTTCGTCCGAAAGGTGGGCGAACGAGCGCGCCATCGAGGCGGGAGTGTCGCTCATTGCGAAGGATTCGTCGGGGGCGGCCAGTTGGTTCGCTTCGACTTCGTCCAGACCGGGCAAAATGGGCCCGGCAGGACCGTCGTGCCCGAAACTCAGCTGCCGCCCCGAGATCTGCGAGTCGTGATCGCCGACGACGACCCGGCGTTCGCGCAGCTGCTTGCAGCTCTCGTCAACGACGTGGAGGGCTACGAAGTCGTCGGCATCGCCGCGGACGGCGAGGAGGCGGTCCAGCTCACGATCTGGCAGGACGCCGACGTGGTGTTGATGGACATCGACATGCCCAAGATCGACGGGTTGCGTGCGACGGAGCTGCTCCGGAAGAGCAGGCCGCGGGCCTGTGTTCTGTTCGTGTCCGGCCTCGACGACGAGCGCACGACGAGAGCGCGAGGCAGCGGCGCGGCCGGTTTCATTCCCAAGGTGCGCGCTGCCGAGCAGCTCGAGTCCGTCTTGCGCGCCTTGCTTCGCGGGTCGAGCGCCGAAGCAAGCGGCTGAGCATCTGATCTGAACCGGTCCGCGCGTCGGGGCGAATGAGCGCCGACAACGACGGCCACCTCTCCGCAGATCCCGACCGGCCGTCTGAAAGGAAGCCAGATGCGAAAGCTCGCATTCGTCGTCCTGGCGGCTGCGGCCTCGGCAGCGCTGATCGCTGCGCTCTCGTCGCAGGGTGGAACACCCTCGGCTGCCCAGGCGTCGAGCCACCGGGAGGCGCCGTTGATCTCGGAGGACCCCTCCGCAGACAACACGGACACCTACGCATTCCGGAGCCCGGATCGTCCGAACACCGTGACGATCATGGCCAACTACATTCCGGCCGAGGATCCGGCGGCCGGGCCGATGTGGTACACGTTCTCGCCGTCCGCGCGGTATGTCGTCTATGCGGACAAGAACGGCGACGGCAAGCCGGAGATCGCGTGGCGGTTCCGCTTCAAGAACCGCGACCCCGTTGCGTTCCTGCAGAACACGCAGCAGGAGTACACCGTCACACGGATCGACGGCGACTCGTCGCGTGTTGTCGGAAACGGGCTGCTGACGCCGCCCGACAACATCGGCCCGCGGTCGACTCCGAACTACCGCGCGCTCGCCGCTGCCGGCGTTCATGACTTGAGCGACGGCTCGAAGGTCTTCGCGGGCCAGCGTGACGATGGGTTCTACGGCGACATCGGCGCGATCTTCGACCTGGTCGCGATTCGCAACGGCACCGGTGCGACCGGCGGAGGCAAGGACTTCTTCGCCGGCTACGCAGTGCACTCGATCGCGCTGCAGGTGCCGCTGTCTCAGCTGGACAACGGCGCGAACCACGTCGTCGGCGTCTGGGCGGCCTCGGAGCGTCCGGTCATCAAGGTCAGCCTCGCGAAGTGGCGGGGCCGTAAGTTCGTGAAGAAGGAGACGGAGTGGCAGCAGGTGTCGCGCCTCGGCAATCCGCTGATCAACGAGGTGATCATTCCGACGCCGCTCAAGGACAAGTGGAACGCCTCGACTCCTGACAAGGACAAGCAGTTCGAGCAGTACTACTCGAGCCCGATCCTGGCCAAGCTGCTCAACCGGCTGTACCCGCAGTTCGGCCCGTTCCAGGAGAACAACCGCAGCGACCTCGTGTCGGTGCTGCTCACCGGCCTGAAGCAGCCGAACCTGAACTTCACCGGTGACACACGCGCCGACGAGCTCAGGCTCAACCTCGGCATCGCTCCGACCGCAGCGGTCGGCAAGGGCAATCGTCTCGGCGCGCTCGGCGGCGACCCGGCCGGATTCCCGAACGGCCGGCGGCTCGAGGACGACGTCATCGACATCGCGGAGCGCGCCGTCGGCGGCGCCCTGATCGGGCATCCGCTGCCGCTCGGCGACGGTGTGGACGGCAATGACGTCCCGTACATGGCGACGTTCCCGTATCAGGCGGATCCGTTCAGCGGATTCGACAACACGAAGGGCCAGCAGAAGCCGTAATGCCGGCGCGGCAGCTTCTCGTTGGTGGGGCGGCGGCGGTCACGATCGCTGCCGCCCTCCTTCTGGGCGGCAGCTTCCACGGTGGCGGCGGGGCTGCTCGGCCGGCTGCTGGCTTGTCCCTTCCGGTGCGAGAGGGCACTGGCGTGGACACGGCGTTGTTGCCGCGTCTCCAGCAGCAGGTTCGGGCGAATCCCGCCGACGCTCACGGGCTCGCGTTGCTCGGCCTCGCGTACCAGCAAGCTGCGCGGGACTCGGGCGATCCGAGCTACTACCCCAAGTCGGAGGCGGCGTTGCGCCGCGCGCTCCACCTCGGACAGGACGACCTTCTTGCGACGAGCGGTCTCGGAGCGCTTGCACTCTCGAGGCATCACTTCCGCGACGCCCTCGTGCTCGGGCGCCGGGCGGTTGCGCTCTCGCCGACGACGGCGCGCGGCTACGGCATCGTCGGCGACGCCCTCGTCGAGCTCGGCCGTTACGAGGAGGCCTTCGCCGCGTTCGACCGCATGGTCTCGCTCAAGCCGAGCCTCTCCTCGTATGCGCGCGTCTCGTATGCGCGCGAGCTGTTGGGCGATGTGCGCGGGGCCGCCGAGGCGATGCGGCTCGCCGTCGACGCTGCGACCGGTCAGCGCGAGGGCCAGGCGTGGGGGTACACGCAGCTCGGGAAGCTCTACGCAACGCACGACCGGCTTCGCGCCGCCGAGCGTCAGTACCGCCGCGCACTCGGCGTAAGGGCGGGCTACGTCTATGCGCTCGACGGGCTCGCGCAGGTCAGCGCCGCGCGCGGCCGTCTGCGCGAAGCGATCGGGTTGGAGCGCCGCGCGGCCGACGCGATGCCGCTGCCGCAGTTCGTCGCGACGCTCGGAGATCTCCTGTCGGCATCGGGTGAAGAGCGAAGCGCTGCCCGGCAATATGCGCTCATCGGCGCGATCGACCGGCTGCTTCGCGCGAACGGGGTGCGCGTCGATCTCGAGTCGGCGCTGTTCGACGTGGACCACGGGATTCGCCTGCGACGTGCGCTCGCACGTGCGCGTGCTGCCCGTGCCGACCGGCCGTCGATCGACGGCGACGACGTCCTGTCCTGGGCGCTCGCGCGAAACGGGCGTTGTGGCGAGGCCCTGCGCTTCTCGAAGCGCGCGCTCCGGCTCGGGACGGTCGACGCGAGCAAGTCCTTCCACCGCGGGATGATCGAGCGCTGCCTCGGCAATCGCGCGGAGTCGAAGCGCTGGTTCCGGCGGGCGCTGGCCGTGAACCCGCACTTCTCGGTGATCTGGGCGCCCGTCGCCCGGAGGTACGCATCGTGAAGCGCCTGGTAATCGTGTGCGCCGCCGTCGCCGCCCTGGTGCTCCCCGTGGCAGCGCAGGCACATCCGCTCGGGAACTTCACGGTCAACCGTTTCAGCCGCGTGGAAGTCGTCGGCCCGCGGGTGTACGTGCACTACGTGCTCGATCTCGCGGAGATTCCGACGTTCCAGGCAGGCGACGTCGATGCGAAGACGTATGCGCGCCGCATCGCGCGCGGCGCGCATCTCACCGTCGACGGGCGCGCAGCGAGGCTCGTCCCGGTCGAGACGTCGCTCGTGCATCCGGCCGGTGCTGGTGGTCTCAGGACCACCCGGTTCGAAGTCGTCCTGAAGGGGCCGGTGCTCGAGCGTCCGAGCAACGTGGCGTATCGGGACACGAACTACGCCGACCGAATCGGTTGGAGAGAGATCGTCGTCGGTGATGGCGCGAGCCGCAGCCACGAGCTGCGCGCGTATCCGCGCGACCTCCTCTCCAGTCCGCTGAGCGTGACTCGCATGAAAACCAGACTCGGCCCGGGGAATGTCCCTGGGACACGTCCGCATGTGATACGCGGGGTCGCTGCGCAGGCGCCGGATCGCGTCGCGGACTCGGGTTTCGCCGCGCTCGTCGAGCGCGACCAGCTCGGGTTCTGGGTCGTCCTCGCGTCCCTCGGCGCCGCACTCTTCTGGGGGATGGCGCACGCGCTCTCGCCGGGTCATGGCAAGGCGATCGTCACCGCTTACCTGGTCGGGCAGCGCGGAACGCCGCGGCACGCGGCTCTCCTCGGGGTGATCGTTACGGCAACGCACACCGTCGGCGTGTTCGCGCTCGGCCTCGTGACGCTTCTCCTCTCCCGGTTCATCGTCCCGGACGAGCTGTATCCCTGGCTCAACCTCGTCGCCGGCGTGCTCGTCGTCGCTATCGGCATCTCGGTGCTACGTGCACGCTGGCGACACCGGCGTCACCACGCTGACCATCACAATCACCCTCACGATCACGACCTGAGCCGGCGCTCGCTCGTCGCGGTCGGGATCTCGGGTGGCCTGCTGCCGTGTCCTTCTGCGCTCGTCGTTCTGCTCGCGGCGATCTCGCTCCACCGCGTCGCCTTCGGGATGCTGCTCGTCGTCGCGTTCAGCCTCGGCCTCGCACTGACGATTACTGGGATCGGACTCGTCGCGGTGCTCGGTCGCCGTCTCTTCCGCCGGGTGAGCTTCGAAGGCCGGCTCGTCTCGCTTCTCCCTGTCGCGAGCGCGCTCGTGATTCTCGCAGCGGGCGTCGCCATGACCATGCATGCCCTGCCGAAAGTGAGGTAACCGATGTTCGGGCTCGACGACAAGATCGCTTCCTTCTCGGACGGCACGACGACCGTGATCGTCGTGGTCGTCGCCGTGTTGCTCGGGCTCCGCCACGCGAGCGACCCCGACCACCTCGCCGCAGTCTCGACGCTGGTCGCCTCCGGCAAGGAACGTGCGGCTCGCACCGCGGGACGTCTCGGCCTCGCGTGGGGCTTCGGTCACGCGACGACGCTGTTCGCCTTCGGCCTCCCGGTTGTCCTTTACAGCGCGTACCTACCGGAGCGGGTCCAGAGTTGGGCGGAGACGAGCGTCGGCTTCGTCATCGTGCTACTCGGCGCCCTCCTGCTGAGCCGGTGGCGCCGAGGTGCGTTCCGACACGGGCACGTCCACGCACGCCGCCGCGCCCGAACGAGTCTGCAGGCCTACGGCATCGGGCTCGTGCACGGCATGGGAGGCACCGCAGGGGTCGGGCTGCTCCTGCTGGCGACGATTCAAAGCCGACCGCTCGCCATCGCCGCGCTCGGGCTCTTCGCCGCGTTCACGGCGGTCTCCATGGCAGCGCTGTCGACCGGGTGGGGAGCCGCGCTCGGCGCGGTTCCAGTGCAGCGGTCGTTCAACCGAGTCGCGCCCGCGATCGGTATCACGAGCCTGGCGTTCGGCGTGTGGTACGTGCTCGGCGCCCAAGGGATCGTCCCATACGTCCTGTAGTTCGATACGTTCCGAGCGTCGTGGCAAGCGTTGCGCCCTACGGCTCCTGGACTTCGCTGTTCTCCCTCGACCTCGTCGCGGACGCAGGAGGGATGGCGTTCGGGTATCTCGACATCACGGAGGAGGGCGTCTACTGGACCGAGACGCGGCCGCTGGAGAACGGACGGACGGTGCTCGTCTTCCGACCTCACGGCGGCGAGTCGGTGGACGTCGTGCCTTCGGGCTTCAACGTGCGCTCGCGCGCGCACGAGTACGGCGGCGGCGCCTGGTTTCGCGACGGCACCGTCGTCTTCTGCTCCGAGTTCGACGACAGCCGGCTCTATCGCATCGAAACCCCCGGAACCGAGCCGCTGCCGATCACGCCGGATCCGAGCGGGCCCAACGCACTCCGCTACGCCGACGGGCGTGTCTTCGCGGAGGGCCGGCTGATTGTCTGCGTCCGCGAGTCACACGGCGAAGGGGAGCCGGTGAACGAGCTCGTCGTGCTCCCTGCCGACGGCTCTGCAGAGCCGAAGGTGATTGCTTCGGGCCGAGACTTCTATGCCGCGCCGCGGCCGAGCCCGGATGGGACGAAGCTCGCGTGGCTCGCGTGGGACCACCCGCGCATGCCGTTCGAAGGCACGGAGCTCTGGGTTGCCGACTTGTCCGCCGACGGCGAGCTGTCGAACAGCGGCCTTGTCGCAGGCTCGGAGACCGAGTCCATCTTCCAACCTGAGTGGAGCCCGGAGGGAGTGCTGCACTTCGCCTCGGACCGGACGGGCTGGTCGAACCTGTATCTCGAGCGCGATGGGGAAGTGCAGGCGCTGACGAGAGAGGAGGCCGACCTCGGCTTTCCGCAGTGGGTGTTCGATCTCTCGCGGTACGCCTTCTTGGCCGACGGTCGGATCGCCGGCATCTTCACGCGCCGCGCAGTCGACGGCCTCGAGCTTGTCGATCCCGCAACGGGCCGGCTCGAGCGACTCAGCCTTCCGTACACGAGCATCTACTCGCCGTCGGTGAAGAGCGACGGCAACGTCCTCGTCTTCGCGGGGTCATCGCCGACGGAGGCGCCGGCGGTCGTCACCCTCGACGTGGATTCGGGACGGCAGGAGGTGCTGCGGCGATCGACGGAGCTCGAGCTCGACGAGCGGTACCTCTCGATCGCCGAGCCGATCGAGTTCGAGGGCACGGACGGGCTTCCGTCGTACGCGTTCTACTACCCGCCCAAAAATCCGGACTTCACCGGCCCCGAGAGCGAACTGCCGCCGCTCGTCGTCTCCGTGCACGGCGGTCCCACGGCGAACGTCACGAGTTCGCTCGACCTCGACATCCAGTTCTACACCAGCCGCGGCATCGCGATTGTCGACCTCAACTACGGGGGCAGCACCGGCCACGGGCGCGAGTATCGCGACCGCCTGCGTCGGCGCTGGGGCGAGGTCGACGTCGAGGACAGCGCTGCAGCGGTGCGGTATCTCGCCGAGCGCGGAGACATCGATCCGGCGCGGGTCGAGATCACCGGCGGAAGCGCCGGCGGCTACACGACGCTGCTCGCACTGGCCGTGCGCGACGAATTCGCGGCCGGTGCATCGTACTTCGGCGTCGCCGATCTCGTCACCTTCCACGACGAAACACACAAGTTCGAGTCCCACTACGACGAGTACCTCGTTGGCAAATGGCCCGACGAGATGGACGTCTACCGCGACCGCTCGCCGGTGAGCCACGCGGGCTCGATCTCGCGGCCCCTACTGCTGTTGCAGGGTCTCGACGACAAGGTCGTCCCGCCGGCGCAGGCCGAGGTGATTGTCGAGGCGCTGAAGCAGCGCGGGATTCCGTACGCGTACATTTCGTTCGAGGGAGAAGGTCACGGGTTCCGCAAGGCCGAGAACATCAAGCGTGCACTCGAAGCGCACGTGTCGTTCTTGGCTCAGGTCTTCGGCTTCGATCCCGCTGACGAGATCGAGCCGATCGCCATCGAGAACCTCCAGGTAGTCGGACACTAGACTCAGCGGCCGTGGCCGACGTCGCGGAGCTGACGCGAAACGCCGTGCACGTGCTCCCGGAGGGAGAGCTCGAGCGCAAGCTCGCGCTCGGCCGGCCGCTCCGAGTGAAGCTGGGAATCGACGTCACGTCGCCCGACATCCACGTCGGCCGCGGGATTCCGCTACAGCGGATGCGCGCCTTTCAGGACGCAGGACACGTCGGCATCCTCATCGTTGGCGACTACACGACGCGCATCGGCGATCCATCGGGGCGTAGTGCGGAGCGGCCGCTTCTCTCGGATGAGGAGATCGACGCCAACGCGCGCGCGTATCAGAAGCAGGCGTTCCAGATCATCGATCCGGACCGCACCGAGGTTCGTTACAACGGCGAGTGGCTCTCGAAGCTGACGTACGCGGATGTCGTGCGTCTCGCGCGTGTGACAACGGTCGCGCGCATCCTCGAGCGCGACGACTTCGCCCAACGCTATGCGGCCGGGGAGCCGATCTCGGTGAGCGAGCTCCTCTATCCCCTGATGCAAGGCTATGACTCGGTCGCGGTCGAGGCCGATGTCGAGCTCGGCGGCACCGACCAGCTCTACAACCTCCTGACCGGTCGCGAGGTCATGGAGGCGCACGGGATGGATCCGCAAGTGGTTCTCACGACGCCGCTGCTCCTGAGCTGGGACGGCGAGAAGATGAGCTCCTCGGTCGGGAACAACATTCCGCTCGCGGCACCACCGGACGAGATGTTCGGAAGGACGATGCGCCTCCCGGACGAGGCCCTGCCCGAGTGGTACCGGCTCGTCTGGGAGCGCGAGCTCGACCCGACCGTTTCGCCGATGGAAGCGAAACTGGCCCTTGCGCGCTTCATCGTCGAGCGCTCACATGGGAAGGAGGCCGCCAGTCGCGCCGAGGATCACTTCACCCGTGTGGTGCGGGAGCACCAGGCTCCCGAGGAGGTCCCGGAGACGGAGCTCCCGGCGGGCGACCCCCTCCATCTACCGGCCCTCCTGGTGCAGTACCTCGGGGTCGGCTCCACGAGCGAAGCCCGGCGGCTGATCGCCGGCGGGGCCGTGAAGGTGGGCGGGGAGACCGTCGCCGAGCTCGATCTGCCGCGGGCCCGGCTCGAAGGAGCCCTCGTTCAGGCTGGAAAGCGCAGGTTTATGCGGTTTTCCGGCGTCGACGGTGCTTGACCGGGGCCTCCCGGTTGCTATCATGCCCGGGCTGCCCGAGAGGGCGGCGTAAGAGAGTCCCTGTACCTCGACACTGGAGCGCCCTTCGGACGCAGCGGATACGACGAAAGTCTCCGAGCTTCCCTGGGCCTCTGGCGCGAGTCGGAGGCTTTTTTATGTCGCCAGGTAGCGACGGTCTTTGAAAACTCAGCAGCGTTTACGTCGAGACCTCGGCGACCCCTTTCTTTGGGGCCGGCGAGGCGAACAAACCTGTCATGCCTCGTTTCGAGGCTGACTTTGAGCACAAGCTCAAAGTGAAAAGATCGCCGGAGATTCTTTGCCGGCAATCATTCTTCACGGAGAGTTTGATCCTGGCTCAGGACGAACGCTGGCGGCGCGCTTAACACATGCAAGTCGAGCGGGAACCGGGCCTTCGGGCCCGGGGACAGCGGCGAACGGGTGAGTAACACGTGGGTAATCTGCCCTCGGTACTGGGATAGCCCGGGGAAACCCGGATTAATACCGGATGGCCCTTCGAGTCTTCGGGCTCGCAGGAAAAGGTAGCTTCGGCCTCCGACCGAGGATGAGCTCGCGGCGGATTAGCTTGTTGGTGGGGTAACGGCCTACCAAGGCGACGATCCGTAGCTGGTCTGAGAGGACGATCAGCCACACTGGGACTGAGACACGGCCCAGACTCCTACGGGAGGCAGCAGTGGGGAATCTTGC
>JBKPDB010000071.1:0-16636 GCA_046727655.1 Actinomycetota bacterium | reverse complement strand
TCCCGCGCCAGGTGCGTTGGCTCCTCGACGCGACGCGGGGACGCGATTGGCAGCAAGTCCTCCCGCGCGGCGCCGACTATCTCCGGTTCGAGTACGAGGAAGAGGACGCGCTCGTCGCAGAGTTGGCGAAGGCGTAGGCTCCAGGCCGTGGAAGCGGTGAAGGTCGCGTGCGTCCAGGCGGAGCCGGTGCTCTTCGACCGGGCTGCCACGATCGAGAAGATCGATGAACTTGCCGGCGAGATCGCCCGCGAGGACGCGCGCCTGGCACTGTTCCCGGAGGCTTTTGTCCCGGCGTACCCGTCGAGCCGCTGGGCGCGGCACCTGGCCGGTTGGGACGGCGACGCGCGGTCGGTGTACGCGCGGCTCGCGCGCGAGTCGCTGACGATTCCCGGACCTGACGCGGACCGGCTCGGCGAGATCGCACGGACGCACGGTCTCTGGCTCGCGGTCGGCGTCAACGAGATCGAACGGGGCACGATCTACAACTCGCTCCTGATCCACTCGCCGAAGGGCGATCTTGCGCTGCACCACCGCAAGCTGATCCCGACGAATCACGAGCGGCTCGTCTGGGGCCTCGGCGACGGCAAGGGGCTGGAGACCGTCGCGACCGATTTCGGCGCTGTCGGAGGTCTCATCTGCTGGGAGAACCTCATGCCGCTCGCGCGCTTCGCGCTCTACGACGACGGCCTCGAGATCTACCTCGCACCGACGGCGGACGACAGCGAGGACTGGCACGACTCGATCCGGCACATCGCCCGCGAGTCGCGGTCGTTCGTGCTCAGCAGCTGCGTCTTCCAGCGAGCTTCCAGCTTTCCGGAGGACGTGCCGCTCGCCGAGGGCGGTGAGCTGGTGGGACGAGGTGGTTCCGCGATCGTCGCGCCGGACGGGACCTACCTCGCCGGTCCGTTGTGGGATGAGGAAGGCGTGCTCTACGCAGAGCTCGATCCGGAGCGGCTGTATGCGGCGCGCCAGCGCTTCGATCCTGCCGGGCACTATCACCGGCCGGACGTCTTCGAGCTTCGGTTCCGTTAGCGCGCGGGCGCGCGACCGGCTCGACGGGCAACGCGCTCGTCACCCACGCGACGAGTGACGCCGTCTGCGTCGAAGCGCTCGAGCAGCAGCTGCGCCGTGCGTCGGCCGCTGCCGAGTAGATCGCGGAACCGCGGGAGCGTGATCCGGCCCGAACGCTCCAGCTCGTCCGCGAGGATGTGCCGAGCGCGCTCGTACGCGGCCGGCGCGATCGCGTAGCCGTCGCCGACCCGCACGAGCCGGCCGCGTTCCTCGAGGAAGCGGGCGAGGCGCGCGTCGTCGACCTTGATCGGCTCGTCCCCGAGCCGCTTCTCGACCTCAGTCGCCTCGCGCTCGCGGCTGCCGAGCTCTCCGACGGCGCCCGGCCGGTACAGCTGCGCGCCGCGCCGCTCGAGCCCCAGGCGTGGAATGACGTCTGCTGCCCACGGCTCCGTCGGCGCCGGGACACCCGGATCGAGCGGGTCGGCTGCGTCGAGTCGGCGTTCCAGATCCTCGCGCAATCCAGCGAGCCAGGCCTCCGAGTACCGCCAGGTGCCGTTGCGGTCGCGAACAGGCATGTGGATCGTCTCTTCGCCCCGAGCGGTCCGCTCGAACCGCGTCTCCTCCGCGTGTCGAGGCGGCGCCGGATCGAGGACGCGGCCGCCGCCCACGGTTGTGCCGGCGCGCAGGACGATGCGGTCGCCGCGCGCCGCGACGACGGGAGCGTCGAGACGCAACTGCGCGAACCGACCTACCCGCATGACGCGTGCGAGCATCGCGGAAGTCCCGTGGTGCACGACGGTGCGAGGCGGGATCGGCGCCAGCTCCTCGAGCTCGACGTCGAGGCGGTAGCTCGGCGAGTACGCGCTCGGTTTCACGAGCGCATCGCCTCGGCGCAGATCTTTGCGTTCGACGCCCGGCAGAGCGACAGCGACGCGCTGACCCGCGAGCGCCGCGTCGACCTCGTGGTCGTGCACCTCGACGCTGCGCACTCGGATGTCCCGACCGGACGGCTCAGCGCGCAGCGTGTCGCCGGCGGCGATCTGGCCGGACCAGAGTGTCCCCGTAGCGACCGTGCCGATTCCGCGCAGAGTGAAGACGCGGTCGACGTAGAGGCGCGTCGGCGCGTCGTCGCGCTCGCTGTCGACGGCGGCTCGTCCGAGCGCCGCACGCAGGTCGTCGAGTCCCGCTCCCGTCTTTGCACTGACCGCGACTACCTCCGCTTCGGGAACGAGCTCGCGCGCCTCGTCCAGCGCCAGCTCGAGCTGCTCCTCGTCGACGGCGTCCGACTTGGTGACCGCGACGATGCCGCGCTCGACGCCGAGCAGGCGGAGAATCGCGAGGTGCTCGTGTGTTTGCGGGCGTGCGCCTTCCCCTGCGTCGATGACGAGCAGGAAGAGGTCGATTCCCGTCGCGCCGGCGACCATCGTTCGCACGAAACGCTCGTGTCCCGGCACGTCCACGAGCGAGAGTCGGCGACCGTCCGGGAGCTCGAGCGGCGCATATCCGAGATCGATCGAGATGCCGCGCTGCCGTTCCTCGGGGAGCCGATCCGTGTCCTTGCCGGTGAGCGCGCGGACGAGCCACGTCTTGCCGTGGTCGATGTGGCCGGCGGTCCCGACCGTCAGCGGCATGTCGCCTGGATTAGGCCGTCCTCGATCGCAATGGGCTCGAAACCCGCGTCTCTCAGGAGGGACCGCCACTCGGGCTCGCTTCGCTCTCTGCCGCCTGCGAGAACCAACATCAGCAGATCGAGCCACTTGTTTCCGTGCGGCTCGTTGCCCGGCGGGATGACGGCGTCGATGACGAGCAGCCGGGCATGCGGCGGTGCCCCGGCGCGGATCGTCCTGAGGATCGTCGTCGCAGCTTCGTCGTCCCAGTCATGGAGGATCCCCGAGAGGATGTAGGCGTCGCCGCTCGGTACTGCCTCGAAGAAGCTGCCGGCGACGAACGTAATCCGTTCGCCGAGGGCCGTCTCGTCGCGGTCTGTTTCCGGGAGGTCGAGGATGAGGCCGCGAATGTCGGGGACCCTTGCGAGCAGCGCCTGGAGCAGGGCACCGTTCCCGCCGCCGACGTCGACCACGGTCTCGTCACCTCGCCACTCGAGCTCGGCCAGCCGCTCCGCGTGCCTTTCCTTCCCGCCTGCCATCGCAGTGTCGAAGGCCCTGCGCTCGGCGGGGCGCTGCCCAAGCCAAGCCCAGAAATCCGCGTCGTATGCGCTCGTGAACGTCTCCGCCCTCGTCCTCGGATCCATCGTCCCGGCTCCGCCATAGAACACGCTGCCGAAGAGGTGCGCGAACTCCGACCAACTCCCCTTCGCGCTCGTGCGGAGCAGGTCTGAGCTCTCGGTATTCCCGAACACACCGGGCTTCTCCTCGGCAAAGACGCCGTCGCTGGCGAGCGCCCTCAGGATTCGGTGCAGCGTCTGGGGATCCGCGCCGGACTGCTCAGCGATCGCTCCGACGTCGCGTGGTCCGTCTGCGAGCTGGTCGGCGACTCGGAGATCCGCGGCGATACCCAGCGCTTTCGTCGTCAGGGCGCCGCGAAGCATGTTCCAGAGACGTGTTTCCGGCGAGAGCTCGGTCACCGGCGTGCAGCGGCGACGGCGGCCCCGACTTCGTCGGCTTCGTCGTCGGTGAGCGTCCGGCAGTCGAGCAGGAGCCGGCCGTCGCGCACGATGCCGACCACGGGCGGCTCGCCGAGGCGGAGCGGAGCCGCGAGCTCCTCTTCGACGGCGCACGCGAAGCTCGGCAGCTCCGCTAGAGGAAGCGCGCCTCCGCCGGCGCGGGCAACCGTTTGTTCGACCTCCCCTCCGACCTGCTCGGCGAGTCGCTCCGCCCGTGCCCGCACCTGCTCGGGCGCCTCACGCAGCATCCGCAGGACAGGAATCGTGTCCGGCTCGTCGAGCGCCAGCCGGAGCGTCCCTTCGAGCGCCGCGAGCGTCAGCTTGTCAGCGCGAAGGGCGCGCTGAAGCGGGTGCCTGCGCAGCCTGGCGACGAGGTCGGCGCGGCCGGCGACGATTCCGGCCTGCGGGCCGCCGAGAAGCTTGTCGCCCGAGAAGCAGACGAGGTCGGCGCCGGCGGCGAGGCTTGCGCGTGCCGTCGGTTCGTCCCCGATCTCGCCCAGTGCTCCCGAGCCCAGGTCGTCGACGAGCGGCAGCTCGTGACTGCGGGCGACGGCTGCAAGCTCCTCGAGGCGGGGTTGCTCGGTGAAGCCGACGACGCGGAAGTTCGACTGGTGCACGCGCAGGATAAGGGCCGTATCCGGACCGACTGCACCCGCGTAGTCGCGGGCGCGTGTGCGGTTCGTCGTTCCGACCTCGTGGAGGCGCGCGCCCGAGCGTGCGAGCACGTCCGGGATGCGGAAGCCGTCGCCGATCTCGATCAGCTCGCCACGTGAGACGAGCACCTCGCGTCCCTCGGCGAGCGCGGCGAGGGCGAGCATGACCGCCGCTGCGTTGTTGTTGACGACGAGCGCGGCCTCGGCGCCGGTCAGCCGGTGCACGAAACCTGCGATGTGATCCTGCCGCGAGCCGCGCGTGCCTCGTTCGAGGTCGTACTCGAGATTCGAGTAGCCGCCGGCAACGTCGCGGACGTGCTCGAGGGCTGTGGCCGCGAGCGGAGCGCGTCCGAGGTTCGTGTGCACGATCACGCCGGTCGCGTTGATGACTCGGCGGAGCTTCGGTGTGCGGGCGTCGGCCAGCTCGGCCCGAAGCTCCGCGGCGAGATCACCCGGTGTCGTTCCGGCGCGTACCTGTTCTCGGGCGCGGGCGATCACCGTTCGCGCGGCTTCGACTGCGAGTGGATCGTCGCTCGTCCGCGCGAGCTCGTCGACCGAAGGCAGGTCGCGCAGGCTCACGTAGACAGGCTACTCAGCTGCGATCGATCACGATCTCGTAATGCTCCGAGCGCTCATCGAAGCGCGACAGCAGGAGGCGCGCTTCGGGCTCCACGACCGCGCGCTCGTAGTCCTCGCCAGCGAACTCGCGGATGGAATCCAGGGACTCGAAGCGTGTGATGGTGATGAACGCGACCTCGCCGTCGCCCTCGCGGCGAAGCAGGTCCGCGCCGAGATATCCGGGGACACGGTGAATCGAGGGGAACATCGTCGTACGCAGAAAGTCCTCGTAGGCATCCGCGTTCTCCGGCGTCGTCCAGCCATGCCAGATCCTTGCGATCACTCGGCGTCTGCCTTCGCCGCGGCCGCCGGCATCTCCGCGCAGCGACGGGCATGGCATTCGGAAAGCTGAGCTACGACGGCGTCGAGATCGTCGGTCGCCATCAGGAGCTCGAGGTCGCTCTCCGAGACCATGCGGCTCTCGAGCGCCTCCGCGCGGATCCAGGTGATCAGCTCTTCCCAGTAGTCCGTCCCGACGAGGACCACTGGGAACTCGAGCACCTTCCCCGTCTGGATCAGCGTCAGCGCTTCGAAGAGCTCGTCCGCGGTGCCGAACCCGCCGGGGAAGACGACGAAGCCCTCGGCCGCCTTCACGAACATGGTCTTCCGAACGTAGAAGTGACGGAACGTCAGCGAGAGATCGAGATACGGGTTCGACTCCTGCTCGTGCAGTAGCTCGATGTTGAACCCCACCGAGAGCCCGCTCCCCTCCTTCGCGCCGCGATTTGCGGCTTCCATGACGCCGGGACCGCCGCCCGTCACCACGGACCAGCCGTCTTGCGAGAAGCGGCGCGCGACCGCCCGGGCTTGCTCGTAGGGTGGATCGCCCTCGCGGACCCTCGCCGAGCCGAAGATCGTCACGGCGGGCTTCGGAATCCGGTCGACGGCCTCGAATCCCCGCCGAAACTCCTCTGCGATCCGGCTGACCTGCCGGTCGAGGTCGGAGGCCGAAGCCTCGGCCTCGAGCATGCGGCGGTCCTCCATCAGAGGCGCTGCTGTGGCACGTGCGCGACGAACATGCCGAGCACGAGCAGGCTGACGAGGATGCCGTACAGCACGGCGATCTGCGTGGCGCGGTCGCGGCCGCCGCCCGGGAGCGCGATCGGGTAGGTGCTCCCGCTCGGGAAGTCCTGGCCGGGCGGAGGCGCCACCGTGTGTCGGGCGACCTGGATCGCACGCCAGACCGCGCCGCCGTCGAGGATGCCGACCGGGATGAGGTTGATGAGGTTGATCAGGAATCCAGCGAAGGCGAGGGCGCGGAGGAGATCCGAGTTCATCGATTCGCCGAGCCCCCAGCAGACGGCGGCGCCGGCGCCTCCGAGCGCAGGCCCGGCGAGCGCGACGAGGGCGTTCCGCCATGGGTTCAGCGGCGCGTTCTTGATCAAGACGTAGGCGCCGAGGAACGGCACGAACGTCGGCAGGGTCACGTCGAGCCCCTGGCGGCGCGCTTCGAGGAAGTGACCCATCTCGTGCACGAGGATGAGCAGAACGAAGCCGGCTGCGAACTTCCAGCCCCAGATCAGGGCGTATGCCGCGACCGAGATGAAGATGCTGAAGAACTTGAAGACCGCGAAGCCGAACTTGAGGACGAGGCCGAGGACGACGGCAATCGGCGCCCAGATCCGCCGGAGGAGACTGCGCCAGTCCGTCCCCCGCGGGTGAACCGGGTCGTAGTCGCGCAACCCCTCCGGGTACTGCTCCATGCGCGTAGTTCTACCTCGGGCGGGCGCTACGAACCCCGCCCGATCCACTCCTCGCCGCCCTCGTAGACCTCCTTCTTCCAGAGGGGGACGCGCTCCTTGAGGGTGTCGATCGCGTCCTTGCAGGCGGCAAGGGCGTCCTGGCGATGCGGGGCCGACACGGCGATCACGACCGACGGCTCGCCGATCTCGACGCGCCCGGTGCGGTGGTGGATCGCGATCTCGCAGAGCTCGTAGCGCCCACTCAGCTCCGCCGCGATCGCGGCCATGACCCCTTCGGCCATCTGTTCGTACGCCTCGTAGTCGAGGTAGAGGACCGTGCGGCCACGGGACTCGACACGTGTCGTGCCGACGAACGTCGCGATCGCACCGGCCCGCTCGGATCGAACTTCGTCGACGACCGCAGCCAACGAGAGCGCGTCCGAGCGCAGTCGGAACGCGCCGCCGGAGACCGGCGGGATCAACGCCACCTCGTCGCCGTCCTCCAGCAGACGGTCGGCGTCTGCGTATTCCTTGTTCACGGCATAGAGCAATCCGTCCGGCTCGTCACCGAGGTCGAGGGCCTGCCAGACGTCGCCGACACGGTCGACGCCTTCCACATCGCGGGTACCCCAGCCGGCGCGTTCCCGGAGACCTGCGAAGAGCCTCACCCTGATCGTCACGACGTACCATCTTGCCGTGGCCACGACCGGCGACGAGCGGCGCACCGACTCCGAGATCGAGGTCAAGCCGGTGTACACGGCCGAGGACGCGCCGGACGAGCTCGAGCTGCCCGGGGAGTTTCCCTTCACCCGCGGGCCGTACACGGACATGTACCGCGGCCGGCCCTGGACGATTCGTCAATACGCGGGCTTCGCGTCGGCGGAGGAGACGAACCAGCGTTTCCGCTACCTCCTCGGGCGCGGTCAGACGGGGCTGTCGGTCGCCTTCGACCTCCCGACGCAGCTCGGCTACGACTCGGACGATCCGCGCGCAGTCGGCGAGGTCGGTCGCACAGGTGTGGCGATCGACTCGATCGCCGACATGGAGCTTCTCTTCGACGGGATCCCGCTCGACGAGGTCTCGACCTCGATGACCATCAACGCGCCGGCCGCGCTGCTTCTGCTCCTCTACGAGCTCGTCGGCGAGGAGCAGGGCGTCTCCGGCGAGCAGCTGCGCGGAACCGTTCAGAACGACATCCTCAAGGAGTACATCGCGCGCGGGAACTACATCTTCCCGCCGCGGCCGTCGATGCGGATCACCACCGATCTCTTCGCGTATACGGCTGAGCACATTCCGAAGTGGAATCCGATCTCGATCTCGGGCTACCACATCCGAGAAGCGGGCTCGACCGCCGTGCAGGAGCTCGGCTTCACGCTCGCGAACGGCATCGCCTACACCGAAGCGGCCGTGAGGGCGGGATTGTCCCCTGACCGGCTCGGCGAGCGGCTGTCCTTCTTCTTCAACGCGCACAACCACTTCTTTCAGGAGGTGGCGAAGTTCCGTGCCGCCCGGCGGCTCTGGGCACGGATCATGCGCGAGCGGTTCGGCGTCACGAACCCGAAGGCGCAGGCGCTTCGCTTCCACGCGCAGACCGGCGGCTCGACGCTCACCGCTCAGCAACCGGAGAACAACATCGTCCGCGTCGCGATCCAGGCGCTCTCGGCGGTTGCGGGCGGAGCGCAGTCGATCCACACGAACGGCTTCGACGAGGCGCTCGCGCTCCCGTCAGAGCGCAGCGCGCACATCGCGCTCCGCACGCAGCAGCTGCTCGCGCACGAGGCCGGCGGCACCGACACGGCGGACCCGCTCGGCGGTTCGTACTTCATCGAGGCGCTGACCGACGAGCTCGAAGCGAGGGCGTCGGAGCTGATCGAGCGCATCGACGAGCTCGGCGGCGCCGTCGCGGCGATCGAGCAGGGGTTCGTGCAGGACGAGATCGAGCAGGCGGCCTTCCGGTGGCAGCAGGAGGTCGAGACCGGTGAGCGCGTGATCGTCGGCGTCAACCGCTTCACCGAGGGCGAGGAGGAGGCGATCGAGCTGCATCGGCTCGACCCCGAAGCCGAGCGGCGTCAACTCGAGCGGACGGCGCACGTCCGTGCCGACCGCAACGCCGACGAGGCGGAACGTGCACTTGCCGCCGTCCGCGAGACCGCGTGCGGCGACGGGAACCTGCTGGTGCCAATGCGCGAGGCCCTTCGC
The DNA here is from genome assembly GCA_046727655.1 of Actinomycetota bacterium. Taxonomy (GTDB): domain Bacteria; phylum Actinomycetota; class Thermoleophilia; order Gaiellales; family Gaiellaceae; genus 3-1-20CM-4-69-9. The sequence continues at coordinate 7,850 of JBKPDB010000071.1, read as the reverse complement.
GTTCGCGTGACGATCGGTGAGATCTGTAACGCGCTGCGGGAGGAGTTCGGGATGTACGACGCGCAGCGCGCCTGAGCCTAGGCAGGCGTCACCGCCCCCCAGTCCTCCGCCGCTACCTCGCGGATCGGGGTCGCGAAGAACCACCGGTGGCCTTCGAGGTCGTCCGCGATGAAGCGACGCTCGCCGTACGGCTGGTCGGTGGGCTCCTCATGAACCGTCACCCCCTCGGCGCGTGCGCGCTCGAAGGTCGCGTCGACGTCATCGACGAGGACATTTACGCCGACCGTCCGCTGCCCGAGCCGGTTCGGGCTCTTGTAATCCTCGCCGGGATCGCCGAGGTAGATCGACGCGCCGCCGATCTGCATCTCGGCGTGGCTGATGTAACCCTCGCTCCCGGTGTAGCGCAGCACCTCTTCGAAGCCGAACGCGCGGTTCAGGAAGTCGAGTGCGCTCTCGACGTCCTCGTAGAGCAGATACGGCGTAATCGTCTGCATCAGCGTTTCCTCCTCCTGCGTCGGATTTCGGTGTCGAGCGCGTCGAGGCGGTTCACCCAGAACACGCGGTACCGCTCGAGCCACTCGTCGAGCTCCGCGAGCGGTTGCGGGTCGAGGGAGTAGAACCGCCTGCGGCCGTCGTCGCGCGCGTGCACGAGGTTGTGCTCGCGCAGCACGCGTAGGTGGCGCGAGATGCCCGGACGGCTGGTGTCGAAGTTGGAGGCGAGCTCGCCCGCGCTGCGCTCGCCCTCGGCGAGGATCTCGACGATGCGCCGCCGTGTGGGGTCGGCCAGCGCCTCGAGCGCCTTCATCGCTCCACCTCGCCTTCGAAGCGGTCGAGCGCCTGCGTCCATCGTCGCGCGTACGCCATGCCGACGCTCTCTTCGATGAGCGAGTGGTCGAGCACGAGCACGGTTCCGCGTTCGTCCTCCCGCAGATCGAAGCGAACGACCGACGCGTCGCCCTCGCTTTCCCAGACGAGCTCGAGCAAGTCATGCGGCCGACTGATACGCACACGGCCTGGCAAGCCCTCGTACGAGGGCCCGAACCAGCGACCTACGGAGTCGGGCTCGGTCAATGCAGCCCACACCTCCGCCGCCGGAGCTGCATAGCGGCGCGTGAGCCGAACGGAGCAGCGACCCGAGACCACTGCAGAAGCGTAACCTGACAGTTACGTAACTGTCAAGTTACGCGTTATGCAGAAGCGCCGGAGTAGTGGCGTAGCCCGAAGCGCCAGAACCACCGTGTGAACGCGAACACCACGCAGGCGAACGCGAACGCGAGCACGAGCGTCGGCCAGTGCAGGCGCGAGGTGACCGCCTCGGCGGGAACCGTCACGGCGAAACCGACCGGCACGAGGAAGGTGACGCTGTAGCGGAGCCAGCCCGGGTACACGCCGACGGGCCAGCGACCGGTTTGGTAGACGCCTTCGAAGAGCTCGAGCACGTGCTCCATCCGGACGACCCAGAACGCACCGGTCGTGATCACGAGCCAGAAGCAATAGACGAGCACCACACCGAGCAGCAGCGCAAAGCCGAAGGCCAAGGCATCCACGACGCCGATCGAGCTCTCGACACCGGCCAGCCCGACCACGAGCAGGATCAGGCCTGAGACAACCTCGACGACTTGCCAGATTCGAACCATCCGAACGCTCACCAGCACTTGGGAGTCTTCGGGCTTCGTCAGCGCGTAATCCAGCGCTCCCTGTTGCACGTCGTCCATCAGCCGCTCCATGTTCGGCTGGATGAAGGTGTGGATGACGCCGCCGAGCAGCACCTGCACTCCGAGCAACGACAGCAGCTGCGACTGGTCCCAGCCGTTCAGCTCGTCCGTGTGCGAGTACACGAGGGACAGCATCACGAGGGCCGTGCCCACCTGGATCAGCGACTGCAGGAGCTGCACGAAGAAATTCACGCGGTACTGCAGCTCGTTCATGACGCCGACCTTGAAGTAGAGCCAGCTGACCCGAAGCGTGTTCATCCGCCCACCGCCGAGAAGTGCTTCACCGCTGCGCGCCACGCGAAGTGGAACAGCACCAGTCCGATCCCGACCCAGAGGGCCTGGGCGCCCAGGCCCAACAAGAGCGACTCGGTGGAAAGGTCGCCGACGAGCGACTGAATCGGGAAGTAGAACGTCCACTTGAACGGCAGGAAGTCGGCCAGCGTCTGCACCCAGCCGGGCATCAGCTGGAGCGGCACGAGCCGTCCCGACAAGAGCATTTCCGTCGCCATGTAGAGGTCGAAGACGGCGGCGCCCCGCGTCGTCCAGAAGTTGAGCATCCCGATCACGCCCTGGAACATGCTGCGAATGAGATAGGCGCCCCAGATCGCCGCGACAAAGACGACGACCTCTAACGCGGTCGGATGCAGGTCCGGATGGAAGACGAGCGAGAGCCCGATCGCGATCGGAATCCACAACACGACCACGACGAACTTCCAGCCGGCGAAATAGGCGAGGTCGTAGTGGAGGATGTGCATCGGGCGAAGGAGTTGGCCAGACAGGTAGCCCTCGCGGATCCGCCACTCCCAGAAGGGCGCGCCGAAGACGATGTTCATGTTCCGGACGAGCGTCCAGACGATGTAGTAGGCCGCGAACTGTCCGGTCGAGATGCCGTTGACGGAGCCGCCCTGCTGCTCCGCGATCGTCGTCCAGACCACGAGGTAGACGACGGGCTCGGCGATCATGCCGAGCATGTAGAAGTACTGCGCCACGCGGTACTGCAGCTGCGCCGCGACGGCCGTGCGCATCGTCGTCATGTAGAAGTCGACGAGCGAGCGCCAGCGTCCGGCCTCCGGGAGCCGTGCGGAGTCGACGCTCAACTAGCCGGCTGAGCGAACACCGTCTCGATCACGTCCTCGATCGGCGGCTCTTCGATCGTCAGGTCGAGCACGTCGAGGTCGGCGAGCAGCCGCGCCGCAACGCGTGACGTCTCGGCCTTGGGCACGCGCAGCGTCGTGCGGTCGCCGTCCTGGTGCATGACCTCGCCGTAGGCGTCGAGCGGCGCTTTGCCGTTCTCCAACACGACGCCGATCGTCTTGTACGCAGCGAACTCGTCCGCGAGGCTCGCGAGTGCTCCGTCGAAGAGGAGGCGGCCGTGGTGGATGACGATGACGCGCTTGCACAGCGCTTCCACGTCGGCCATGTAGTGGCTGGTCAGGAGCACCGTCGCGCCGTGGCGCCGGTTGTACTCGGCGACGAACGTACGGATCCGCTTCTGCATCGTCACGTCGAGGCCGATCGTCGGCTCGTCGAGGAAGAGCACCTGCGGTTGGTGCAGCAGGGCGCCGACGATCTCGACCTTCATCCGCTCGCCGAGCGAGAGATTGCGCACCGGCTTGCGGACGAGATCCCCGACCTCGAGCAGGTCGATCAGCTCGTCGCGCATCGCGAGATAGTCGGCGCGGTGGAGCCGGTAGATCGCGCGGTTCAGCTCGAAGGAGTCGAGTGCCGGAATGTCCCACTGCAGCTGGTTCCGGTTCCCCATCACCATCGTCATCCGCCGGAGGTACTCGCGCTCGCGACGCGAGGGCACATGGCCGAGCACGCGCGCCTCACCGCTCGTCGGATAGAGCAGGCCCGCGAGCATCTTCAGCGTCGTCGTCTTGCCTGCGCCGTTTGGGCCAAGGAACCCGACCACCTCACCGGGGGCGATCTGGAAAGAGATGGCGTCGACGGCGCGGACGTCCCGCGTCTTGCGGCGGACCAGGCTCTTCGCCGCCGCACGCAGGCCGGCCTCGCGCTCGGGCACCTTGAAGATCTTCGTAAGCTCGGAGACGTGGACGACTGAACCTTGCTCGGACACGGCTCTCAAAGCTATCTACGCATGCGAATCCTTCTCGTCTCGCAGATGTATCCGGGCCCCGCCGATCCCGACCTCGGCGTGTTCGTCCGCGGGCTCGAGGAGCAGTTGGCGATGCGCGGCCACGTCGTCGAGCGTGCGGTGCTCGACCGCCGCGGCGGAGGCAAGGGCCGCTACGTCGGGCTCGCGCGCGAAACGCTGGAGACCGCGCGCCGGTTCCGGCCCGACGTCGTCTACGCGCACTTCCTCGTGCCGACTGGTCTGATCGGAGCGATCGCCGGTCGTGCGCCCCTCGTCGTCACCGCGCACGGCCGCGACGTCCGCAACATCGGCTGGCTTCCCGGCATCGGCGCCGCGACGCGGCTGGTCGTCCGGCGCGCCGCGGCGGTCATCGCGGTGTCGGACTACCTGCGGCGGGAGCTCGAGACGAAGATTCCGGACGCGCGAGGGAAGACGGAGGTCGTCGACTCCGGGGTCGACCTGGAGCGCTTTCGGGTGCAGCCTGCGCCGGACGGCGCGCCGCGATTCCTGTGCATCGGCTCCTTGATGCCGCGCAAGAACGTGCTCCGGCTCGCGTCGGCGTTCGATCGCCTCGGCGAGGGGACGCTCACGTTCGTCGGCAAAGGGCCGTTACAGCCGAAGCTCGAAGGGCGGCCGGGCATCGAGCTGACAGGTGCGCTTCCGTACGAGGAAGTCCCCGCGCTGATCGCGGCCGCGCACGTCGTCTGTCAGCCGAGCCTGATCGAGCCGTTCGGCCAAGCGCTCCTCGAGGCGATGGCGTGCGGCCGCTCGGTCGTCGCGACACGCATCGGTGGCCCGCCCGAGTTCGTCCCGCCGGAAGCCGGAGTCCTTGTCGATCCCGTCGACGAGGACGAGCTTGCTGCCGCGCTCCGTACGGCCGCTTCCCTACCGCGGCCGAACGCCGCAGCCCGCGCTGCGGCCGAGGCCCACGACATCAGGCGTCAGGCCGAGAAGGTGGAGGCGATTCTCGAGCGAGCCGCTCGAGGTCAGCCAGCCTGAGCTCGACCAGCGGCCGGATCGCGTCCTCCAGTCCGGCCTCGCGCGCCGCCTCGAGCGCCTGCTCGTAGCTCTGCCGCGTCTTCGCGGGATCGACGCCCTGCTTGAGCCGGTTGTCGCCCGTGACGAGGAGCTTCTGGATCCGCTCCCGTGCGTCCTGCCCCTTCACAAATCGACCGTAACAGGTCACATTTCGAGGTAGCCGTCGTGGAGGCAGCCGCCAATATCCCCCGCGGCATTCGCGTGCTGATCGCGGATGACCACCGCTTGTTCTCGGAGGCCCTCGAGGCGATCCTGACGGCGGACGGCCGCGTCGGCGTCGTCGGCCACGCCGCCGACGGGGCGGAGGCGGTCAAGCTGGCGCTCGACCTCGAGCCGGACGTCGTCCTGATGGACATCTCGATGCCGGTCATGGACGGGTTCCAGGCGACCAGGCAGATCCGCAAGCAGCAGCCGCAGGCCTCCATTCTCGTGCTCACAAGCTCGGACTCTCGAAGCGACGTGGATCGCGCGCGGGAGGCCGGCGCCGCGGGCTATGTGACGAAGGATCGGATCGCAGCCGAGCTCATCGAGGCGATCCTCGAAATCGCGCCGCGCTGATACCCTGGCCCGGCGATGGTCCAGGCTCTTGCCGTACTCCAGGTTCTGCTCTCGATCTCCCTGTGCGGGTTGATTCTCATGCACTCCGGACGCGACACCGGGCTCGGTGGGATGGGTTACACGCCTGCGTCGCAGGGCGGCACGCACATCGTCGAGCGCAACCTGACGCGGCTGACTGTCATCGTCGCCATTCTCTTCACAGTGAACTGCATCGCGCTCTTCCACGCTCTGAGCTAGCGATCGTCTGCGCCGCCGCGGCGCTCATCGCGGGCTGTGGCTCCCAGTCGGCGGCGCGCGAGCCGTTCCGCACTTCGGGCCCTGCCGGCGTCGTCCGTGTCGGTCTAGCGGACTTCCGCTGGCCGCTGGATCCGGCGCTGGCGGAGGGGCGGGACGAGACGGCGCTCGCCCGGGCTCTCTACTCCACGCCGCTCCGAACCGATCCGGCTTCGGGCGCCGTCGTCCCAGGTCTCTGCAGCGGCTGGAGCTCGTCGGACGGATTTCGGCGCTGGACGTTCGCGTGCCGCTCCGCGCCGGCAATCGCCGCCGCCCTCCGCCGGGTGGCGAACCTTCCCGACGCCCCCGCGAACTGGATCTTCGCCCAGGCCGATCGCATCACCGCCGACTCGCGAACGGTGTCGATCCGGCTGCGCTTCCCGTGGCGCCGCTTTCCGTACGCGCTGACGGCGGTCGGCGCCGCGCCGCGGACCGTTCCGGGCCCGTTCGAGCTGGTCAGCGGTTCGAAGCGGCGGGTCGTCCTCCGCCGCGAAGGCCTGACGGTGGAGTTCCAGCGCGTTGCTCCTCGTGAAGCCGTCCGTCAGTTCAGGCAGGGCGCGCTCGACGAGGCGCCGATTCCCGTGAGCGACGTCGGCGCGACGACGGCCGACCGGCGCATCGGATCGGCCGTCAAGACTCGCACGCTGCTTGCGATGGACGTCGTCCTGCTTCCGCCGATCGGCCACGGCCTTCGAGTTGCGTACCGCGACACCGCGGCCCGAGGCGACTACGAGGAGTTGATTCCGGAGACAGCGGGAGCGGGCGCCTTTGGCTTCTTCGGGAATGAGAAGGGGAGCCCCGCGCGCTTCCGGCGCGCAGTCGCGGCGATTCGGACGCTGCCGCGCAGGCAGGTGCCGGTCGACGTCCCGCCGGCTCTTCGTGCGGGAGCGCGCATCCTCTACGCGCAGTGGCGCGACGTCGGCCTCGGGCCTAAGCTCGTGAGCGGCTCGACGAGCTCGGACGCGTCTTTCGTCCGCCTCGGCTCGAGCTACCCACAGCAAGAGGCGATTCCGGCAGAGCTCGTCCTGGGGCACGGGCTCGAGCCGCGCCAGGCGTTGCTCCAGGCACTCGCGGCAACGAAGCAGCAGGGCCGGCTGAGGCGTGTGGACGCCGGGCTCTGGGCGGCGGCGCGCGCCGTTCCGATCGCCTGGGTCGTGGATGCGCGACTGGTGTCGCCACGGCTCGAGGGATGGCGTGACGATGCGTTGGGAAACGTCGACTACGCGGCTGTCAGATCCCGGGGTTCGAGCCGACGCCCGTGATCGCGAAGTGGCAGGCCAAACCCGTGCCTGTGCCGAAAATCTCTGGCTACACTGGCGGTCCCTCGAGCGCTGGTGGCGGAATTGGTAGACGCGCTAGGTTGAGGGCCTAGTGGCCTTAAAAGGCCGTGGAGGTTCAAGTCCTCTCCAGCGCACTGCAGCCCGAAGTCCGCCGCGCTTCGCGCGGCATGATGACTTATCTGAAGTAGGGCGTCCTGGCTAGTGGGGGCGGGTGGCGCGCGGTTGTCTGTGTGGTGTGGTCGGGGGTGGTTTCCTCCGCGGACGGCCGGACTTATCTGGGTCCGCGACCGTGTGGTCGGTGACGTGATGGTTGATGGGTCGATCCGCGTGGGATGACTGCGGCCGCTCGGTCTTCGATGGGTCACCGCCCGAGGACGGGAGCCATCATCATTGCGGGAGCCGGCCGCAAGGGTGTGTGTGCCATCGCTGAGTCGGCTGGCCTGGCGGAGGGGATCGACGCGGTTGGCATCGCTCAGTCGGTGACGGGCTCCAGCGCTCGTGGTCCGAGCTCGCGGAGGGTGTGGAAGCTGCGGCGGGCGATCTTGCGGGCGATCGTCAACGACGCACGGGTGTGGGTGAGGCCGCGTGCCTTCAGCTCGAGGTAGGTGCTGTGGTTGGGGCTGGTGGAGTGCCCCCGGTTTCGTGGACAGCTGAGCGCTGGGCTATCCGGCCCGGCAGAGAGGCTGTCTGGCCATGCCAAGGAAGCCGAAGTATCGAAAGCCGTATCCGCCGGAGTTTCGGCGTGAAGCGGTCGCGCTCTACGCTCGGACTGATCGGACGCTCGGAGAGATCGCCGGCGATCTTGGGGTGTCGCGGGAGTCGCTGCGGCTGTGGGTGCAGCAGGCGCAGATCGAGCGCGGCGAGCGCGATGGCCTGACCGGCGACGAG
>JBKPDB010000070.1:0-9991 GCA_046727655.1 Actinomycetota bacterium | reverse complement strand
TCGGGCAAAAGGTCGAGGTCTGGGCCGAGCGTCTGACCATCCTTCGTGCGGTGCGGACGATCGTCGTGGTCGCCCTCGTGCTCGTTGCCGTCAGCGGACTCCTGGAACGGCTCGTCGAGCCCGAGACGTTCACGAGCATCGGCCTCGCGTACTGGTGGGCTGCGATGACGGTGACGACGGTCGGGTATGGGGACATCGTCCCGCACACCGTGGCCGGACGCATCATCGCGGTGGCTCTGATGCTGGTCGGCTTCAGCCTGATTCCGCTGCTCGCGAGTGCCGTCGTCTCGGTCCTCGTGTCGAAGCGCAGTCTGGCCGACCGGGAGAAGGCCGAGGAGGCACTCGGCAGAATCGAGGAGCGACTCGCGCGGATGGAACGAGGATCCGGGCAGTAGTCTCGCGCCATGCGGTGGGCAGAGCAACTCCTCCTTTCGTGGCTCGCGAACGCCGTAACCCTCATCGTCGTGATCGCCGTCCTCGACGACGTCACGATCGGCTCCGCCGGCGACCTGTTGGCAGCCGCGGTCGTCTTCGGCGTCCTCAACACCTTCCTCAAGCCGATCCTCAAGCTCGTGACGCTGCCGCTGGCAGTGATCACGCTGCGCCTCATCTGGTTCGTCGTGGCGGCGCTCATGTTGAAGCTCACCGCACTGATCGTCGGCAGCTTCGACATCGACGGCCTCGTCGCGCTCTTCTGGGCGACGCTGATCGTCTGGGCGGTGAACCTCGCGCTCGACATCCTCCCCGGCCCCTGGCGCGGAACGAGGCGCGACTGACCCAGGTCAGGTGCTCGGCCCGCGCTTCCCGCCGTACTGGACGAGCCCGTAGATCACGAGTGCGTCCGCCGCGACGATTGCGAGCGACCACACCGGATACGTGCGAGCGGCGGCGAGTTGAGCGATCGCGTTGACGAAGGCCGTGACGATCCCGACAACGGCGGCCCACCCCGCCCCGCGCATCACGGCGACGCCGGCGACGACCTGCAGGATGCCCCAGATGAGGAAGAACCAGCCCCACGCGTCGAGGTTGGCGAACAGGAGCTTGTCCACCACGTAGCTCGAGCCGGAGATGGCGGCCAGGCCGTCGATGATGTTGAAGGCGCCGACGAGCATCAGCATCACGCCGGCGAAGTCGAGCCAGCTCCTCCGGCTGATCTCACCCTTCACGTCGTCCGGAAGCCCGTAACTCGAGTCCAGTCCCCTGCCTTCTGCCGCGAACGATTCGTGCAGCGGTGCCGGATCGTGCAGTGGATCACCGATCGTCATGGGGAATGCTCCTTCTCCGGAGGGCTCTCAGGCGTGCGAGATCCTCACGACGCGACGAGTGACCCGGCCTCACCCGACCCGGATGAGCGCGCGGTCCTCGGTGTCAGGCGAGGATGTGCGCGCTGCGCGCGGCCGCGACCGCCTCGATCCGGCTGTGCACGCCGAGCGCCCGCAGCAGGTGCCGAACGTGATTCCGGACGGTCTCGGTGCTCAGGTGCATCTCCTTCGCGATCTGCCCCGTCGAATAGCCCCGCTGGAGGAGTCGCAGCACTTCGGTTTGGCGGGGTGTCAGGTGGGGTGGGAGTGACTGCGGCGCCTCCTCCTCGATGTCGCAGATCTGCCCGAACACGCCCACGATCCGATGCCCTTCCACGAGCGGGACCGAGCTGATCTCGACGAGGACGCGATCGCCGGCGGTGTCGACGATGCAAACCTCGACGTCCGTCACCTTTGCCGTGCCCGCGATCTTGCGGGCGAAGCTCTCTCGGGCTCGATGCTTCTCCTCCGGCGCGACGACAGACGTGAACTGCCGACCGCGGACGTCTCCGACTACCCGTTCAGCAGCCGGGTTGACCCAGCGGATGATTCCCGTCGGATCGAGGACGTAACTCGGAACGTTCACCGACTCGAGAGCCGCCGGAATATCGCCGGCGATCGCATGCAACCCGGTCACGATCCGATTGTCGCCGCGCGACCGGTGCTGGTCAAACCCTCGCGCGGCTGTGTCAGCCGAGGGGAGCGACCATTTGCTTCGACTCGAGGACATACACGCGCCCGTCGACCTCGAACCGAATCGCAGCAAAACCTGATTGATCGACCCACTGCTCCACGCTCCGGAGAAGCACCGCTAGGTCGCCGTCGTCCGGATTCAAGAGGACGCCTACCACGGTGCCTTCTTCGCCGCTCTGCAGCCACGCCAGGCGCGTCTGCCCGAGATACATCACCAGGCCCTGCGAGGCCTCGTGTGTCGGCAGCTCGAAAAGCACGATCTCGTCGAGAGAGGCGTCGTAACTCACCAGCCCAGGATCGCTGCCGCGCTGTGCGCGCGCCTGACCCGTACGGGTCAATCTCGCCTCACCTTTCCAGGTGGGCAAAGCAGGACGGAGCCGCTTCGGCGGCCGCAGGCGCCGAGCGTTCGAAGCCCGGGATCCCGCCAAGGGGGATGGTCGCGGTGTCCCGAGCTCATTGAGGAGCGGACAGGGCAAGGCTTGCACTGGGGCCGCAGTGGGTCGCCTTGCCCGTCCGCAGTCATCGTGCCGCCGGCGGGCTGCCCGGCGCTTGACCTAATCGCGTCAACTCAGTGCACGAACACGAGCGCGAGCGTTGCCACTCCGAGCGCGGCGGCGATCCAGGCGAGCAGCTTCGCGTCTCTGGCGGTGAGCGGCGCAAACTCCCCCGTTTCCAGCGCCTCTTCGACCTCGACGAACCGTCGGGCGCCGCCGACGATGAAGACGACCGCCAGCACTGCGAAGCCCGCGCCGAGGAGCTCGAACGGCCAGCGGGTCACGTCTGTGACGCCGGGGACGATCTTCCCTGCGCCGACCGCGACCGCTAGCGCAGTCAAAGCGCTACGGAGCCACGCCAGGTAAGTGCGCTCGTTTGCGAGCCGCGTCCGCCGCGTCGCATCGACCACCTCTCGTTGCGCCACGCGACCACTGTACGGGCGCGAACTGACGGACTCAGTCGCTCTCCGCGGAGCCGCTTTCGGCGAGGCCGAGAGCCATGAGCATCTCGCTCCTCAGCTGGCGCAGGCGGGCAATGCTCGCCTCGCGGTTCGGAGCTCGGGAGCTCTCCAGGTGCGCGATCGCCTCGTCGAGCGCCTCGAGCTTGTGCAACAACCTCACACGCCCGAGCTCGACCTCGCCGAGGGGGGTCTTGTCCATGCTCGTCATCGCGAGGCCTCAGCCCGCGAAGGAGTTCCCCGGAAAACGCGTACGGAGCGCATGCCGGAGGAAGAGGGCGAGATGGGCGGCTTCGCGACGCACCCGAACGGCAACTACGACGGGACTGTCGCGATCCTCGATCTCCAGCCGCCGCCCACGCGGCTCCGGAGTCGCACGATCAGCGGCCTCGTTGCCGCCTTCGTTGAAGAGCTTCCTCGACGACATGCCGACAAGATCGCGGAGCCGAGGAGGTCGGCGCTTGACTCAGACGCGTCAATTGCGCGCGAGTCAAGGGCCTACGACTGCGGGAGTTTCCGAACTTCGTCGAGCGTCACGCGTTTCGTCCACGCGCCTCGCGCTCGTGCCGCGCCCTCGATGTCAGGCGCGATCTCCGCCTGTACGAGCGCGACCGCAGCCGCCTTCCCCGGCTCGAGCCGATCGGCCACCGCCTGCTCGAAGTCGTTCGTGATCCCGATGTCGTGACGTCGCGCCGCGAAAACCCCGAGCCCGGCGCCCACGGCGGCCCCGGCAAGCGGGAACGCGAGAACGACGCCGGCGAGAAGCCCTGTCGCCGCCCCGTACCAGGCGCCTTGCGTCGGCGTCACGTCGCTCGTCTCACGGATGTGGACCGATCCGTCCGCTCTTCGCACGACCAGACAGGCATCGAGAATCCCGGACTGCTGCCCGGCGGCGACCTCCCTAGCGGAGATAACCGCATCCCACGCCTCACTCTCGTCGTCGAAGACGCCGACGACCAGCTCCTCAGCCACTTCGCAACCTCGACGGCGGTCAGACACCACGCAAAGCGGGCTTCTGCGCATCTCCCGCCTCGCCACTTGCGAACTCCCTGATCGTCTGACGACGCCAGATCTCGAGCCCGCCGAAGAAGAGGGCTGCAAGGATCAGAGTGCCGACGAGCTGCCGGTTCGCACTGGTCGGGCCCCAGGCGATCACGATCAGGAACAACACCGCGGCCGCCGCATAGACAAGAGCGGGGTGATCCTTCATCGTCGGCGCCGCCCAGCGCCGGATGGCAGTCGCGGGACGGCTGGGGCCGGCAAGGAACGCTGCGAGGATCGCCAGGAGGCCGTAGGCGATCAGCGCGATCGCGATGTCGTGTAGCAAGTTGGTCTCCACGAGCCACGCGGTCAAGACCGCGGGCTTGTTCGCATCGACCTTCACGAGCGAATCGACGATGAGGTTCCCGGCCTCGCGCCGGACGATCGCGAGGATGAGCCCGCTCACCAGGAGGCTCGTGCCCACTCCGGCCAGCACGATCCGCCGCCGCGGGTGGGCGAGGTAGACGGCGAGCGCATAGAGGACGAGGACTGCGATCGCAAGGAAGATCGTCAGGAAGCGGAAGACCCTCACCGCGGTCTGAGCAGTCTCGAGCTGGTCCGATCGAAGAATGACGATCTCGCCCGTGTTCGGATCGGCACCCTGTTTCAACCGGTCCTCGATGCCGAGGCGGGTTGCAATCTGGGCGATCATCGGCCGGAGGTCGAGGACGACGTCGCCGTTGGCCGTCGAGATGGGCCCGGCGTCCTTGCCCTCTAAGACGTTCACGATCGCCTTGTGGGCGCGGCGGTTGATGTTTTCCCAGAGAGTCTGTGCGCGCGCAGTCGAGAGGAAGGTTTCGACGACCCGAGTCGTCGCGCTCTCGATCGCCGCGGCCACGGCAGGCGCTGCCGACTGCGCCCGTGGCGGCAGCCGCTGCTCGAGCTGTGCCTGCACATCGACCCGCTGGTTCAGCAGGTCGGCGATCCTGGAGGACAACAGGCCTCGTATCTGGTCGTCGGCGAGCAGCTGCGTTGCGGAATCCGTCCAGGCGTCGGTGTCCAGCAGCTGACGCTTCGTCCAGACGGTCATCGACGACACGAGGAGGAGGAGCGTTGCGAGGACGACGAGACCCCACACGAGCCAGGAACGGCGGCGGCTCATCGCGGGCGGCTGCGCAATCTGCGCGGGTACGCCATCGAGCCCACTTCAGGCAGGCCGCGGGTGACACGTCCTCACTCGTCCCGGGTGACCCCGGGGTGCGTGAGCCCTATGCGGCCGCGACCGGCTCGGACCGCTTCGGGTCGAGCCGGCGCCAGACCGCGGCCGTCACGAGCCCGAGCACGAGGGTCGGCACCATCGTGAGCGCTCTGTAGACGAGGACGGCGGCGACGACCTCGGCGTTCTCTCCGCCGAAGCCGACGAGCGCACTCGTCAGCCCCACTTCGACGATGCCGATCCCGCCCGGGGTGATCGGAAGCGAGCCGAGCAGGCGGACGAGCGACCACGCCGCAAAGGCCTCGATGAGGCTTACCTCTCCGGGGCTCACGTCGAGCACCCGCAAGCACGTGAGGAAGAGAAGGAACACCGTCAGCTGGCCTGCGAGCGTGGCGAGCGTGATCACGTGCCAACGCCGCCCGAGGAGTGCCACCGCTTGGTTTCGGAACGCGACGAGCGAGTCGCCCGTCCAGGTGACCGGCGCCCGACGGAACAGGCGACGAGCCCATGAAACGACGCGGGCGGCCAGGTCGCCCAACCAGCAGGCGATCCCGCGGAACGAAAGCCCCGCCGCGAACGCCCCGGCGGCGACGACGAAGATCGCGAGCGCGATCACCGCCACGGTCTGGAGGAGGGGATTCTGTCCGCCCGTGAGCGTCAGCAATGCAAGGGCGATCACGGGAAAGCCGAGCATGACGAACTGGTTCCACACCCCGGTCACGGCAACGGCGAGGGCGACCTCGCTACTCCTGAAGCCCCACCGGCGGAGCACCGCGAACGACAACGCCATCCCGACGGCGGCGCCGCCGGGAGCGATGTAGGTGGACGCCGTCGACGCCTGCGTCATGAAGAAGGCACGCGCGAATCCCAGGCCCGGCAGTGCCGCCTGCCACGGCGGTGCGTACGTGGCCAGGTTCAGCAAGGTCGCGCCCACCAGCAACGTGACCTGTTGCCACGAGAGGTCGCGGATGACCCTCCAGACGTCCCCGTAGTCCGCGATCCTGGGCAGGACGAAGGCGAACGTCCCGACAACGATGGCGATCCCGATCGCGGCCGGCAGAAAGCGCCGGATGCGCGCCTTCATGACTCGCGGCGGACGACGGTTCCGGCGAGGAAGTCGTGGAGCGCGCGGCGGCGCTTGTCGAAGAGAACGGGCACGACGCCGACGATCAGCACCACCGAGACGAGGAGCGCGACAAAGCGAACGAAGGCGCGAGCGGCGCCGATCGGTCTCCCGGCACGGCCGGTGACGCGAAGCTTTAGCGGGCGCATCCCTGGAGTCTGGCCCGCGAGCGTCCAGAACACGAGGAAGTAGGCGGTGACGACCACGAACCAGCCCGTGGCCACAAGCGTGTCCGCGAGCCATTGCGGCCGGAGGCCGCCGACGAGCGAGAAGATGAGCCAGACGCCGAGGCCGGCGAGCAAGACGATCAAGTGCGCGAGCGCGAGATCGACGATGAAGGCCGTCCCGCGGGACGGGAGCCCTCCATATTCACGAGCGTCGCTTCTGCTGGTCGCGTCGTCGAGGGTGGTTAGTCCCTCGCGGGCGAGCTCGAGCAGCTCGTCCCCGAACCGGACCGTCTGACGCGCCAGGGCCGCTTTGACCTCCGGGCTCTGCAGCACTTTCTCGGCCACGTCGGCAGCCAACCGGCTCTCCGCGGTCTCCCCGGCGATTCGGTTCAGGTCGTCGCTTGCCAGCACGGCGCGGACCGCGTTCTGGAAATCCGGGCTCACGAGGACCTCGCGCGCAACGCGCTCCACCACCTGGTGCTCCGCGAGCGAGCGGCCGACGGACTCGGCCATCGGCCCGGCGAGCGCCCGGTCGATCGCCGCCCCCGCCTCCTGCCGTGCCCGTTCCGTTGTCGCCCGGCCGCCGGCAGCCATGGCGCCTTCTGCCCGGCCGATCGCCCCGCCGCCGACCCGGCGCACCGGATACAGAGCAAGCCGTCCGGCACTTCTGCCGACACGAACACCGACGACGATGATCCCGACCGCCACATCCGTGACGGGCCGGCGTGTCACGGGCAGGATCTGCGGGCGGTCCCTCGGCCGCTGGGATCGACGCTCCATCCGCTCAGGATTCGTCGCAGCCGGGTGGCCTCCCTTCACTCCGGCGGGGTGAGACGGGCCCCTCGCTACTTGCGAAGGTCCTGACAGGACTTCGTGTCGTCGATCGCCTTGCCGAGCTCTCCCTGAGGATCCAGCTGGCTGATCTGCTGTAGCTGCGACGTGACATTTGCGGCGGCCTGCGTGAGCTCGGGAGCGACGGCGGCGATCGCTGCCGGTAGTGATCCTGCGCTCTGAGCCTGCGAGCGGGCTTTGTCGATCGACTGCTCGACCGTCGACGTGACGTCGTTCAGCTTCTGGCGGGCTTCCTTACCCGCCTCGGTGTTCGGCGGGCCGGAGTCGCGAAGCTCGCTGGAGAGCTTCTTCGTGTCGTTCAACGCGGTGTTGAGGCCGGACTTCAGCTCGTTGAGGTTGAGTGTCCCGTTCTGCGCCTTCTGCGTGAGGTCGCTGGTAAGGGACGACATTTGCTGCTTCCAGTCGCCGATGCTCGAGCAGACGCTGTCCGCCCACTTCTCCGCCTCCGACTGGTTGTCGCCACCGCATCCGGAGAGCGCCGCGACGGCGAGCAGGAGCACGGCGCAGAGCAACGCCGACAGTCGTCTCATGGCTGAGAGTGTAGGCGCACGTCCAAACGGCGGCCAACGCGGCGCAGCCGATTTCGACCGCAGCCTGCTATGTCTCGACCGTCCCCGGTCGCGTCAGTGACCAGATCACCCACGCGTCGAGTGCGATCACGAGCAGCGACCACCACGGGTAGTACGGGATGAAGAAGAAGCTCGAGAGGGCGCTCAGCATGGCGAGGAAGAGAGCCGTGATCGCAGCCCACGTACGCCCGGCGAAGAGCGCGAAGCCCGTGAATGCGACTGCTACTCCGATGATCAGGTGAATCCAGCCCCAGGCCGTGGTGTCGAGATCGAATGTGTAGCTCCGCGTCACGACGAAGAAGTCATCGTTGAAGATCGCGACCACGCCCGTGAGGGCCTGGAAGCAGCCCACGAGGACAAGCATGGAGGCTGCGAAAGTGATTCCTCCGATGGCCCAGCCCGAGACCTTTGGTGAGCCCGCTCGTACTCCGTAGTCCGTCATCTCGTGCTCCTCTCTTGTCGCCGGCCTCCGGCCTGTTCGCGGCGCGGCGCGTGACTCCTATCGATGACGGACCCGGACAACCACACGGTTCGGGTGAGGCCGGATCGGACCGGGGCCGCTCAAGATCTCGCTTCGAGAGCACATCCGACTCCGGGGGAGGCTCCATGCCGCGCCCGCGACCGAGGCACGACCGTGGGTGAAGCGTTCCTCTGGGGAGCCCTCGCAGCCTCGACGCTCCTGCTCGGAGCACTGCTTGCCTACTGGCTCCACCCTGCGCCGAGGGTGATCGGGGCGGTGATGGCGGTGTGGAGCGGGTTGCTGATCGGATCCGTGTCCTTCGAGCTGATCGGCGAGGCGCTGAAGACTCGGACCGTGGGATGGGTCGGCCTCTATCTCTTGGTCGGCGCGGGCGTGTTCACCCTGGGAGACCGGGTCATCGCTCGGCGCGGAGGATCCGAGCGGAAGGACCCTTCGGGCGAGCAGGCGCAAGGTTCGCCCCTTGCGATCGTCCTCGGCTCGATCCTGGATGGGATCCCGGAGTCGTTCGTGCTCGGCCTGACGGTGATCCAGGGTGGCGTCAGCGTCGGTCTGCTCTTCGGTATCGGCCTGTCGAATCTGCCGGAAGGCATGTCGTCGTCGAGCGGGCTCGACGCGGCGGGCTGGCCACGCCGCAAGGTCGTCCTCATGTGGGCTGCAGTCGCTCTCGTCTCAGCGGTCTCGGCGGCCCTCGGCTACGTCCTCCTCGACCCGGACAGCGCCCGAACCGGCGCCCTCGTGCAGTCCTTCGCCGCGGGCGCGCTGCTGGCCATGCTTGCGAACACGATGCTGCCCGAGGCATACGAGCTCGACGGGATCGTCAGCGGGCCGCTTGTCGTCACAGGCTTCGCGGCGTCGATCGCGCTCAGCGCGATCTAGAGACGCCCGGCCGTCCTGTCGGATACATACTCTGCGTTGATGGCGCGCATCGGGCCATGGCAGGTGCATCTCCCGGGGCACCGACACGAACAGCGAGCGGTGCAGAACAGCGATGACGGCCGCGCGCGCGAGATCGCGCCCGGCGACTTGCAAGAGCTCTCCACTGCGTTCGCCCCGCCGAGGTGGCTCCGGGACGCGGGTCGTACCGCATGGCTTCTCATCGGGTTCTTCGCCCTCATTGCCGGGCTCGCCTGGCTCCTCGGCGCCACATACACGATTGTCGGGCCTGTCGTGGCGGCGATGATCGTCGCGACCGTCGCCATGCCGTCGGTCGCGTGGCTCGCACGACATCGCGTGCCTCGTCCAGCGGGCGCAGCCGTCGTCCTGCTCGCCTTGGCAGCGCTCGGCGTCGTCGTCCTGCTCCTCGTGCTGGGCGGAATCAGCGCTCAGCACGACGAGATCGCAAACCATGCGAATGCGGCCGCCGACAAGGCCGGGAGCTGGATGAAGAGCGTCGGAGTGGACGACTCCGGCGCGACTGCCGCGACGAACGACGTCAAGTCGTCGGTGCCTGCCATCATCTCCACGCTCGTGACGGGAATCGTCCACGGCATCAAAGGCATAACGTCTCTTGCCTTTGCCCTCTCCTTCACGCTGCTCAGCCTGTTCTTTCTCTTGAAGGACGGGCCCTCGATGCGGGGCTGGGTCGACCGGCACCTGGGCGTGCCGCAGCCGGTCGCCCAGACGATCACGGGCGGTGTGATCCACTCCCTTCGCGGC
>JBKPDB010000069.1:0-12878 GCA_046727655.1 Actinomycetota bacterium | reverse complement strand
AGCGTCGAGCTCAAGCTCACGGTGCCGGAGAGTGATCACCGTTCGGCCTTGGCGGCACTCGAGCTAGACCCGCTCGACGCACAGATCCGCCAGGTGTTCTTCTTCGACACGCCGGATCTGGCGCTGAACAAGAACGGCGTGGTCGTCCGCGCCCGCCGCGTGCAGAAGAAAGGGGATGACTCGGTGGTGAAGCTGCGGCCCGTCATCCCGTCCGAGCTCCCCTCCCGCGTGCGCAAGTCCCCCGACTTCGGCGTTGAGGTGGACGCGATGCCCGGAGGATTCGTCTGCTCGGGATCGATGAAAGGGACGCCGCGCGAGGACGTCAGAGGAACCATTATCGGCAAGAAGCCGCTCCGCGGCCTCTTCTCCAAAGCGCAACGCGCCTTCTACGCCGACCAAGCCCCGGAAGGTTTGGAGCTCGACGACCTCTCGATGCTCGGTCCGATCTTCGTGCTCAAGCTGAAATTCGCTCCCAAGGGCTTCGACCGCAAGCTCGTTGCCGAGATGTGGCTGTATCCCGACAACTCACGGATTCTCGAGCTCTCGACGAAGTGCGAGACGTCGGAGGCGTTCCAGGCGGCCGCCGAGGCAAGAAGCTTCCTGGCGGAGCGCGGCGTGGAGCTCGGCGGAGAGCAGGAAACGAAGACGAAGAAGGCCCTCGAGTTCTTCTCCCGGCAACTGAAGGAGAAGACCGGCGGTGTGCCGGACGAATGACCGGGAAGGCGCTGTCTGGCAAGGCGAAGCGGAAGGCCAAGGCACGTGAGGCCGTCAGAGGCGGCGCCGTAGACGGCGGCCGGGCCGCCGGCAGTGAGGAGCCGGCAGTCGAGGCCGCGTCGCGATTCTTCAACCGCGAGCTCTCGACTCTCGAGTACAACGCGCGCGTGCTGGCGTGCGCCGAGGACACCCATCGGCCGGCGCTCGAGCGCACGCGTTTCCTCGCGATCTTCAGCCGCAACCTCGACGAGTTCTTCCAAATTCGCGTGTCGGGAGTGCGCGAACAAATCGGCGCCGGCGTCTCGGGCACGTCTCCGGACGGCATGAGCCCGCGGGAGCAGCTCGACGCAATCCGAGCGCGGGCTCAGGAGCTCGTCGCGCGGCAGGTGAAGATCTTCGAACACGACGTCAAGCCCCTGCTCAGCGCCGCCGGTATACGGATCACCGACTGGAAGGATCTGAAGGACAACCAGCGCCGCGAGCTCCAACAGGTCTTCGAGGAACGGATCTTTCCCGTCCTCACCCCGCTCGCCGTCGATCCGGCGCACCCGTTTCCGTACATCAGCGACCTCTCGCTGAATCTCGCGGTCGTGGTGCGCGACCGAGAGAGCGGCATCCGACGCTTCGCGCGCGTGAAGGTCCCGCCGCTCTTGCCGCGGTTCCTCAGGCTCTCGGGTGGTAGGAAGTTCGTGCTGATCGAGCAGGTGATCGCCACGAACCTCGAGCGGCTCTTTCCAGGGATGGCGATCGTCGAGCATCAACCGTTCCGTGTGACGCGCGACGCCGACGTCGAGATCGAAGTCGACGAGGCGGACGATCTTCTCGTTGCGCTCGAGTCGCTGCTGCGCGATCGGAAGCGGGCTCCCGAGGCGGTGCGGCTCGAGGTGTCGAGCTCGATGTCACAGCGGGTGCGCACGATGCTGCTCCGAGAGCTGCACCTGGCGCCCGCCGACCTCTACGTGATCGACGGGCTGCTCAACCTCGGCGATCTCTGGTCGCTGACAGAGCTGAAACGGCCGGCGCTGAAGGCGAAGCCGTGGCTCGGAGTGACGCCGCCCGAGCTCGGCAACTCCGTCGCGGGGCCGAGCGACATCTTCGCCACCCTCGCCGCGCGTGAGGTGCTGGTACAGCACCCGTACGACCGCTTCGCGACCTCCGTCGAGGCACTCGTCGACCAGGCCGCCGACGACCCGGACGTGCTCGCGATCAAGCAAACCATCTACCGGACGTCAGACGAGGGAGAAGCAGCGATCGTGCACTCCCTCGTGCGGGCGGCGGGACACGGCAAGGAGGTCGTGGCGCTGGTCGAGCTGACCGCGAGGGGCGACGAGGAGGCGAACATCGCCTGGGCGAGGACGCTCGAGAAGGCCGGCGTCCACGTCGTCTACGGCGTCGTCGGGCTGAAGACGCACGCCAAGGCGATCCTCGTCGTGCGTCGCGAGGGTGACACGATCCGTCGCTACTGCCATATCGGCACCGGGAACTACAACCCGGCAACCGCCACGGGGTACGAGGACGTCGGTCTGCTCTCGGGCGATCCTGTGCTTGCCTCGGACGTTGCGAGCCTGTTCAACCGGTTGACCGGGTATTCCACCGGCAACGGCTACCGGCGCATCCTCGTCGCACCGGACCACTTACGCGCCCAGCTGCTCGAGCTGATCAAGCGCGAGCGGGAGGCCGCAGACGGACGCATCGTGATGAAGATGAACGGCCTCGCGGACCCCGAGATCATCGACGCTCTCTACGAGGCGAGCGCCGCGGGCGCCGACATCGATCTGGTCGTGAGGGCCATCTGCTGCCTGCGTCCCGGCGTCAAGGGGCTCTCGGAACGGATCCGCGTGCGGTCGATCGTCGGACGGTTCCTCGAGCATTCTCGGATCTTCCGCTTCGGCAGCGACAGACGCGGCGCCGAGTACTACATCGGCTCTGCCGACCTGATGCCGCGAAACCTCGACGGACGCGTCGAGTGCATCACGCCCGTGACGGATCCGGTCCTGACGGTTCGGCTCGAGGAGATCCTGTCTGTGAACCTGGCGGACGACGTGCTCGCATGGGAGCTGGGCGCAGACGGCTGGCGCAAGCTTCCGACGAAGATCGGCCTGAACGCCCACGAACGCCTTCAGGCGCTCGCGGAGGCGCGCGCCCGCCACGTGGGCTAGGAGGCGTTGATGGGAAAGGGCGGGGACATCGTCCGCGCCGGCGGTGGACTGGTCTGGCGCCGTACCGAGTCGGGCGACAAGGAAGTGGTCATCGTCCATCGCCCCGCCTACGACGACTGGTCCTTCCCGAAAGGCAAGCTCGATCCCGGCGAGACCGAGGAGGAGGCAGCACTCCGAGAGGTCGAGGAAGAGACCGGACTGAAGTGCCGGCTCGGGCCCGAGGTGGGAACGACCAAGTACCGAGACAGCCGGAATCGCCCGAAGACGGTCCGCTACTGGCAGATGACGCCGATCGGCGGCGTGCTCGCGGCGGCGCACGAGGTCGACGAGGCCCGCTGGGTGCCGCTCGAGACAGGGCCCAGCCTGCTCAGCTACGACCGCGACCGCCGGCTCCTCGCCGCATTCGCTGCGGATTCACCTGGGTGAATCGCATCCTCTCGCGCAATCCTCG
Source organism: Actinomycetota bacterium (assembly GCA_046727655.1). GTDB lineage: Bacteria > Actinomycetota > Thermoleophilia > Gaiellales > Gaiellaceae > 3-1-20CM-4-69-9. The sequence continues at coordinate 9,554 of JBKPDB010000069.1, read as the reverse complement.
TCCGACGACCGTCGTAGCTTTCGTGCGGACAAGCGACTGAGGGGGCCCCTGATGCTCATTGCCGATTACACGTTTTTGGACGCGTTCTGGACGTTGATCGTGTTCTTCCTGTGGATCTTGTGGTTCTGGCTGCTCTTCACGGTCTTCGCGGACATCTTTCGCCGCCACGACCTCTCCGGCTGGGGCAAGGCCGGATGGTTGATCTTCACGATCGTGCTTCCGTTCCTCGGCGTCTTCGTGTACCTCGTCTCGCAGAACGAGGGGATGACGCAGCGGAACGTCGAGCGAGCGCAAGCGCAACGGGCCCAGCTCGATACGTACGTGCGCGAGGCTGCCGGCAGCGGCGGCGGCGCGGCTGCGGAGATCGACAAGGCGAAGCAGCTCCTCGACAGCGGCGCGATCACACAGGCGGAGTTCGAAGCCATCAAGCAAAAGGCGCTGGCGTAAGGGCCGCCGGGCCTAGCCCCGCGGGGACGGCCGCTTACGGCCGTCCCCGCTCGAGACGATGACGACCGCCGAAGCTGCACCGTCCACCCGCGCGAGCGGCGCGACGCTCGTGCTGCTGACGCTGGCGACGGGTCAGTTCTTGATGACGCTCGACAGCTCGGTGATGAACGTCTCGATCGCGACGGTCGCAAAGGACGTGGGAACGACCGTAACGGGCATCCAGGGCGCGATCACGGCCTACACGCTCGTGATGGCAGCGCTGATGATCACAGGCGCCAAGATCGGGGCGATGATCGGCCGGAAGCGTGCCTTCGCAATCGGCTGCGTCATATACGGCTGCGGGTCGTTCACCACCGCGCTAGCGCCAAGTCTTCCCGTCCTCCTCATCGGCTGGTCGTTTCTCGAGGGCGTCGGAGCGGCGCTGATCCTCCCCGCAATCGTCGCGCTCGTCGCCGGGAACTTCCCGACGGAGCGACGCCCCGCGGCCTACGGCCTGGTCGCCGCCGCGGGGGCAGTCGCGGTCGCGATCGGGCCGCTGATCGGCGGGTTCTGCACGACGTACTTCTCGTGGCGGTGGGTGTTCGCGGGCGAGGTCGTGATCGTGCTCGCGATTCTCGTTCTGACCCGTAAGATCGCCGACGCTCCAGCGGAGCAGCGTCCTCGTCTCGACGTCATCGGCGCGCTCTTGTCTGCGCTCGGGCTCGGGCTCCTCGTCTTCGGCGTGCTCAGGTCGAGCGTGTGGGGCTGGATTCACCCGAAGCCCGACGGCCCGTCCTGGGCGGGGCTGTCGCCCACCGTGTGGCTGATCCTCGGCGGCCTCTTCGTGATCTGGCTGTTCTCACGGTGGGAAGCGCGATTGTATAACCGCGGCCAGGAACCGCTCGTGCGCCCGGGCTTGCTCCGCAACCGGCAGCTCAGCGGCGGTCTCTTGATGTTCTTCTTCCAGTACCTCGTCCAGGCCGGGCTGTTCTTCGTCGTACCGCTCTTCCTGTCGGTCTGCCTCGGCCTTTCCGCACTCGCAACCGGGGCCCGCCTGTTGCCGCTTTCGATCACGCTGCTCGTCGCGGCGATCGGCATCCCCAGGCTCCTTCCAAACGTCTCGCCGCGGCTCGTCGTCCGGACGGGAATTCTCTTGTTGCTCGCCGGCACGGTCGTCCTGCTCGCCGGTCTCGACCCCGACGCCGGAGCGGAGATCGTCTTCGTCCCGATGCTGCTGATCGGGCTCGGGATCGGGGCGCTCGCGTCGCAACTCGGGGCGGTCACCGTTTCCGCGGTGCCCGACGACCAGAGCCCGGAGGTAGGCGGCGTCCAGAACACGATGACGAACCTCGGCGCGTCCTTGGGCACAGCTCTCGCAGGCTCGATCCTCATCGCCGCGGTCGCGTCGTCGTTTCTCACGAACATCCAGCAGAGCTCGGCGATCCCTTCGCGTGTGAAGTCAGAGGCACAGGTGAAGCTCGCGGGCGGCGTCCCGTTCGTCTCGGATGCCGACCTCGAGGCTGCCCTCGACGAGGCGGGCGTCAACCGGAGAACGAGCGAGGCGGCCCTCGATGCCTACCGAGATGCCCGCATCGACGGCCTTCGCACCTCGCTGGCAATCCTGGCGGTGGCCGCGATCCTGGCCCTCTTTTACGCTCAGCGGATACCCACGACCCAACCCGGCGCGCGGGAGCCCGGTGTTGTCAGTGGCTGACGACGATCTTCAGCGCGATCAGGAGGACGCCAAAGCCGAGGTTGAGGGCGACGACCACGAGCGTTCCCACCCAGGCGAGGCGCTCGGCTCGTGCGAACAAGAATCCTTGGGCGGCGAGCACGACCAGCCCGAGCGCAAGCGCCAACCAGATTGCCGTCTGCTCGGAGATCAACCCCGCGGCGCCGGCGAGGAGTGCAACGACGGACGGCACCGCAGCTTCGAGCAGCGAGGCCTCGCGGTGCGCGATCCGGCGGAGCTCCGCAAACGAGAGATGCTCGTCGTGGCTAACGCTGTGCGCGAGCCCGTGGGAGTACACGTGCGCAAGCCAGAAGACGACGATCGTCACGACAACGAATGCAGCGACGTGCCCGGGGTCGGTCGGGTACGCCTTGCCTGCAGTGATGACCACGGAGAGGACGACGATCGTCCCGTAGATGAAGCCACCGAGACGCTCGCCCATCGCCGCGCGGCCCATGAGGGCCGCGCGGCCACGCTGCCTGTCCTCGGACTTCAACCCTGCTCAGTACCCGACGTTGGCCTCCTTGATGTCGCTCCAGCGCACGATCAGCGCGTAGAGCACGACGATGTTGAGCGTCAGCACCACGAGCGCCCAGAGCGGGTACTGACTCGAGCCGACGAAGCCCAGCTGGACGAAGAAGTTCAAAGTGGCGACGACGATCGTGAACCAGCGCGCCCAACCCTGGCCCGCTAGAAGCGCGAAGCCCGCGAGGGCGACGATGATGCCCCAGATGAGCGTGATCCAACCCCAGGTGGTGAGGTCGAACACGATGATCTGTTCGGGCCCCAACACGTAGTACTTATCGCGGATGACCGCGATCAGCCCCTGAAAGAAGTCGAGAAAGCCGATCACGATCATGAGCAGGCCGGCGAACCACACCCACCCCGCCCAGAATCCTTCCGATGCCATCTTCCCCTCCTTGAATGCACACGACGAGACGACCCGCCGGTCGCCGTATTCGCCTGAAATGCCCGAGCTCCTGCGCTCGCGAGCACGCTCCGCGCGCCGATTGACGACGTTCACAGCGGGACTCGTCACGAGCGTCCGTCGAGCTTTGCCTCGATGGCGTCCAGCTGTGTCTTGACGACGCGGAGAAGTTCCCGCATCTCCTGCTCGGACGCCTCCTCGCGCTGCCGCTCCTGCTCACGGGCCTGCTCCTCCGCAGCGGAAACGAAAGCCGAGGTTACGGTCGCCGTCAGAAAGGCGATGAAGGTCACCCCGAACACGATCACGATGCTGCCGACGACGCGTCCCCAGGCGGTGTGCGGGACGATGTCGCCGTAGCCGACCGTGCCGAGGGTGACGATCGCCCACCAGACCCCGTCGCCGAAGCTCGGGAAATCCTTCTTGTCGACCAGCGTGACGACGAAGCCCGCGAGGACACCGAGCCCCAAGGTGACGAGCGCCAGGTAGGGGAACACCCGCCGGTTGACAACCGCACGTTCGGTACGCCCGGCCAGCCACGAGCGCCCGCGTCTTCTCGGCATGCGCGAAGCATGGGCGTTGGACCGGACGCCGGTGGGTCCGCGGGACCAGGCCCGCGTCACGGTGTCAGCTGCGACGGCGCGCTCGGCGCGGGCGGGACAGGGGGCACGCGCTTCCGCCACGAGGCAATACCGAGCAGACGCGGCACCGATCACGGAGGTGTGCTGGGCCTCAGTCTCCACGGTGGGCGCGCGAGCGTCCGGCACGGTGGTCACTGGCGCGTCTCCACTCGCGAGCTTTCTGCCTTCATGCGAGGCCTATGTCTCGGCGGGTGCTAGAGCCGGCTGCGTATGTCCGCGGCGGCGATCGAGGAGCTTGCCGAGCTCGGTGATCGCGAGGAAGACGAGCGGGCCCAGCAGGCAGACCCCCCACTGCGAGCTCGTCAGGGAGACCGTGTCGAAGATCCGCTGCAGCGGCGACAGAGCCGTGACGAGGAACGTCAGCGCGAGCGCCGCGCCGATCAACTGCACGAACCTTCGGTTCGCAAACGTGTAGTGGCCGAAGATCGTCCCCGTCGGCTCGCGTGCCTCCAGGGCGGCGACGACGTGCATCAGCGAGAGGGTCGTCAGGCCCATGGTCGTGGCAACGACGAGGCTATAGCGATGTTCGCCCCAGGCGACGATGCCGAGGGCGAGTCCGGCCATCACCACGCTCGCAACGGCGAGTCGAATCCCGAGCGCACGGTGGACGATCGGCGCGCTTGCGTCGCGCGGCGAACGCTGCATCAATCCCGGAACGGGTGCATCGAACCCGAGCCCGATTGCAAGCAGCACGTCGACGGCGAAGTTGATCCACAGGATCTGCAGCGGCGTCAGCGGGGACCCGTGCGCGACGTCGAAGATCCCCGCTCCGACGAAGGTGAGGATGAACCCGCCCAGCATCACGAGCTGGACGCGCACGTACTTCATCAGGTTGTCGTAGATGCCACGACCGCCCTCGACGGCCGAGACGATGGTGGCGAAGTTGTCGTCGGTGAGGATCATGTCGCCCGCTTCCTTCGTCACCTCGGTGCCGGTGATTCCCATTGCGACGCCGATGTCCGCGCGCTTGAGCGCGGGCGCGTCGTTGACGCCGTCGCCGGTCATCGCGACGACGTTGCCCTTCCGCTTCAACGTCTCGACGAGCCGCACCTTGTCCTCGGGAGCAACGCGTGCGACGACCCCGATCGTCTCGACCTGGTCTTCCAGCTCCTCGTCGGACAGCGCGGCGAACTCGGCGCCCGTCAGCGCCCGACCCTCGATACCGAGTTGCGCGGCGATGGCCGCGGCGGTCGTCGCGTGGTCGCCCGTGATCATGCGCGCGCGAATGCCCGCCTCCTTGCAGCGCGCGATCGCATCGCGCGCCTCCTTGCGCGGCGGGTCGACGATGCCGACGAGCGCGAGCAGCGTCAGTCCCTGGACCTCGTCTATCAATCTGTCGTTGGGATCGAACGCGGCAGGATCGATATCTCGCGACGCCACGGCGAGGACGCGGAGCCCTTCGCCTGCGAGGCGGTCGTTCTCGGCCAGCACACGATCTCGACCGCTCTCGGCGGTAACGGTCGATCCTTCGGCATCCCGAACCTGTGACGAGCGGGCGAGCAGGACGTCCGGCGCGCCCTTGACAAAGCAGCGGATGACCTTCCGCCCGTCCGCCTCCATCTCGTGGAACGTCGCCATGAACTTGTAATCGGAGTCGAACGGCACCTCGGCCACGCGGGGGAACTCGCGCCGCATCTCGTCGACGTCGAGCCCTCCCTTGGCCGCGAGCACGACGAGGGCCGCTTCAGTCGGGTCGCCCACGATCCCGCCGTCGTGGACCGCTGCGTCGTTCGCGAGCGCCATCGGCTCGAGGAACGGGTCGAGCGACGTGTCGGTCTCGCCGGCGACGCGGAGGATCTTGCCGACCGTCGAATAGCCTTCGCCCTCGATCGAGTACCGCCGCCCGACGACCACGAGCTGGCGCACCGTCATTTGGTTGAGCGTCAGGGTTCCCGTCTTGTCCGAGCAGATCGCGGACGTCGAGCCGAGCGTCTCCACCGACCGCAGCCGCTTCACGATCGCCCCTTTCGCCGCGAGCGCCTGCGTGCCCAGCGACAACACGGTCGTCACTACCGCGGGTAGACCCGTCGGGATCGCCGCGACCGCGAGGCTGATGCCGATCAGGAAGAGATCGTCGAACGACTCGCCGCGGAGCAGCCCGATAACGATCACGAGCGCCAGTGCTGCCGCCGCCATGATCGTCAACAGGACGGTCAGCTGGTCGAGCTGACGGGTGAGCGGCGTCTTCTCCTGGTGGACCTGGCTCAGCATGCCGGAGATCTGGCCGACCTCCGTTGCCATCCCAGTCGCCGTGACGACCATCTCACCCCGGCCGCGTGTCACCGTCGAGTTCATGTAGGCCATGTCGACGCGGTCGCCGAGCGCGACGTCGTCCCCCGACACGGGGTCGACCGACTTCAGGACCGGCACGCTTTCGCCGGTCAAGGCGGACTCCTCGATCTCGAGCGTGGCGGCCACGAGCAGACGACCGTCCGCCGGCACCTTGTCACCGGCCTCGAACGAGACGATGTCGCCAGGCACGAGCTCCTCCGACGGGATGTCGACGCGCTGGCCTCCACGCCTGGCGTGAGCCCGGATCACCAGCATCTTCTGGAGGGCCGCGACGCTCTCGGCCGCCTTGCCCTCCTGATTGAGGCCGAGGATCGCGTTGAGCACGGTCAAACCGATGATCACGAGACCGGTGCTGAACTCCTGGAGCGCGGCCATGCTGACGATGGCGGCGCCGAGCAGCACGAGCTGCATCAGGTCGCGGTACTGGCGCAGGAACGCGTGCCAGCCGGGCTCTTTCTTCACTTCGGCGAGCTTGTTGGGGCCGAACTGCTCACGCCGACGCTCGACCTCCGCGGCCTCGAGGCCGGTACCCGGATCGGCGCCGAGCTGCGCGCACGCCTCCTCCGGCGTAACGCTGCGCCAAACGGTGTCGCCGCGGGGGCGCTCCGAGCTCGTCGTCGGCTTCTCAGCGACGCTGGTCATGAAAGGTCACCTCCTTGCGACAACGATGCTTGAGCACCGTGCGAGCCCACTTCATCGCCGTGGTGGTGTTTGGGACCGCGGGCGTACGCGATCAGACCGATCACGAGGACTGCGGCCGCCAGGATGATCAGCCATCGAATAGCACGTCGCATCAACATTCTCCTTCCGTCATGACACAGCCGCCGCGACGGCGAGCACGATGACGGTCAGCACGGTCAACGCGGCGAGAAGCGGCCAGCCGTAGAGGCCGTGTACGCAGAGGGAAACGTGAACCGGCTCTTCGTCTCCGGTGGAGCCGGACGGGAGGTGGTCGCTCATTTCGGCGGCGCCGTCGTCATGGGTCGCGTCCCTACGCCACCGCGGCGAGCTCGATGCCCGCTGCTTCGCGCGTGACGATCGTCCCGGCCTCCCCGCGAAGCAGCGCAGGCGTGTCCGAGATGGAGCCGATCGCCGCCAAGCCGCCGGTCTGCTCCACGAACGAGCACGCTGCCCGAACCTTGGGCCCCATCGAGCCGGCCGCGAACTCGGTCTCCGAGAGAGCCTCAGGAGTTGCCCGCCGGATCGCACGCTGCTCGGGTGTGCCCCAGCCCGAGTACACGGCGTCGACGTCGGTGACGATTGCCAGCGCATCCGCACGAAGGTCCGTTGCAAGCAACGCGCTTGCGAGGTCCTTGTCGATCACGGCTTCCACTCCGGCGAGCTCACGCCCGGCAGGCACGGGTTCGTCGGTGTACATGACCGGAATGCCGCCGCCGCCGGCGCAGATGACGACGGCGCCGTGTTGGAGCAGCCACTCGACGGGCTCGATCCCGAAGATCCGCCGAGGGAGCGGCGAGGGGACGACGCGGCGGAAGCTGTCACCCTCCGGCTTGAAGACCCACCCCTTCTCCTCCGCGAGGCGCGCGGATTCCTCTTCGGAGTAGATCGGTCCGATCGGCTTGGTCGGATCCTCGAACGCCGGATCCTGGCGATCGACCTCGATCAGGGTCAGGAGCGACGCGATCCGCTTCTCGAACGGCAGCTCGTTTCCGAGCTCCTGCTGGATGAGGTAGCCGATCATCCCCTCGGTCTGCGCGCCGAGGAGGTCGAGCGGATACGGGTCGACCTCGGTGTACGCAGAGCCCTGCAGCGCGAGGAGGCCGACCTGTGGCCCGTTTCCGTGCGAGATCACGAGCTCGTGCTCGAGCGCCACGGGGGCAAGCGCCTTGCACGCCGCGCGTGCGTTGACGCGCTGGTTCTCCGCCGTCAGCGGTTGCCCGCGGCGAAGCAGTGCGTTGCCCCCCAGTGCGGCGACGACGCGCACCGTCAGCTTCCGAGCGTCGCGACCATGACGGCCTTGATCGTGTGCATCCGGTTCTCCGCCTCATCCCAGACAAGCGACGCCGGAGACTCGAAGACCTCCTCGGTCACCTCGAGGGACTCCATCCCGAACTTTTCGAAGATCTCCTTCCCGACCTGCGTCTCCGTGTTGTGGAACGCGGGCAGGCAGTGCATGAACTTCGCGTCCGGATTGCCGGTGAGAGCCATCGTCTCGGCGTTGACCTGGTAGGGCTTGAGCAGATCGATCCGCTCTGCCCACACCTCATCGGGCTCGCCCATCGAGACCCAGACGTCCGTGAGCAGCACGTCGGTGTCGCGCACGGCCTCGGCGACGTCCTCGGTGATCGTGATCCTCGCGCCCGTCTCGTCCGCCACCGACTGCGCGAGCTCGACGACGTCATCACGCGGCCACAGGGACTTCGGGCTGGCGATGCGGACGTCCATCCCTAGCTTCGCGCCGCCCACGAGATACGAGTCGGCCATATTGAAGCGCGCATCGCCGAGGTAGCAGAAGGCGACCTCGTTCAGCGGCTTCGGAACATGCTCACGGAAGGTGAGAAAGTCGGCCAGGATCTGGGTCGGGTGCCACTCGTCGGTGAGCCCGTTGTAGGTTGGGACGCCCGCCCAGCGGGCCAGCTCCTCGGCCGTTTCCTGTGCGAACCCGCGGTACTCGATTGCGTCGTACATGCGGCCGAGCACGCGCGCCGTGTCCTTCACCGTCTCCTTATGGCCCATGTGCGAACCAGATGGGCCAATGAACGTGACGTGGGCGCCCTGGTCGTAGGCGGCCACCTCGAATGCGCAACGCGTCCTGGTCGAGTCCTTCTCGAAGATCAGTGCGATCTCCTTGCCGACGAGCTTCTGCTCCTCGCGGCCTTCTTGCTTGGCCGCCTTGAGCTCGGCAGCAAGGTCGATCAGATAGGTGATTTCCTCCGGGCTGAAGTCGGCCAGTTTCAGCAGGTGCTTCCCGCGGAGATCGATGACTGCGCTCATGGCCTGACTCCTTTCTTCACGGTTCGCGCACGATTGGACATGTCATGCAGTGGCCGCCCGCCGCGTCCGCGGCCGAGCTCCTGGCCTACGATGACGAACACCTCGATCCCGGCCTTGGCGAGCTTTCGCATTGTGGTTGCCTCGTTGCGCTCGTAGGCGATGACGACGCCTGGCTCGAGCGCGACGACGTCGTTGCCGTCGTCCCATTGTTTCCGCTCCGCCTGGAACTCGTGGCCGCCGGTCGTGACGAGCTTCAGGTGGGCGATCCCGAGTGCGCCCTGGACCTCCTCGAGGAAAGTGCGCTCGGAGACCTCCGCCTGTACGCCGGAGTCGCCGCCGGGGCGGGACAGGAGCGGCCGAATCTGCGAGGCGACCGGCTCGTAGAGCGTGGCGACGTCGCGGTCGCCGAAGCTGAAGACCGTGTCGAGAGAACGCGGCTCGGCGCGTGTGGCTCAGCGGTCCTTCGCCTCGTCGATCGCGGTCGCGCTGAGCAGTGTCAGTCCGAGGTCCGACACACGTTGGAGAACGCCCTGGAGCTCGGCCTGGTCACGCATGTAACCGAGCAACACGGTCGTCCCGTCCT
>JBKPDB010000068.1:0-5429 GCA_046727655.1 Actinomycetota bacterium | reverse complement strand
GCGGACGCCGACAGCGGGAGGCTTGCCGAGGCGGGCGTCGAAGTGCACGTGGGGACGGAGGAGGAACGGTTGCTCGAAGACATCGACCTGCTCGTGAAGAGCCCGGGCGTGCCGGGTGAATCGCCCTTGCCGGCGGGCGCCCGCGCGCGCGGGATCCCGATCTGGAGCGAGATCGAGCTCGGTTTCCGTCTGCTCCCAAACGCGTTCGTCGGCGTCACCGGGACGAACGGGAAGACGACGACGAGTGAGCTCCTCGGCGCGATCTTCCGTGCGGCGGGGAGGCCCGTCGCGGTGGCCGGGAACGTCGGGCGGCCGCTCACGAGCTTCGTGGGTGGGCTTCGCGACGACGCGTGGGTTGTGTGCGAGGTCTCGAGCTTCCAGCTCGAGGACATGCATCGATTCCGCCCTCGTGTCGCCGTTCTCCTCAACCTCGAGCCCGATCACCTCGACCGGCACGAGACCTTCGAGGCCTATCGCGACGCGAAGCTGACGATCTTCGCGAACCAGACCGAAGCGGATACAGCAGTCCTGCCGCGGGGTTTTGGGAAAGTTCCGGGGGGCGCGACGCGCGTCGAGTTCTCCGCGGGCGATCGCCTTCCCGCGGAGCCGCTCATTCCCGGCGAGCACAACCGGGAGAACGCCGCCGCCGCAACCGCGGCCGCGCGCGCGGCGGGGATCGAGGACGACGCGATCGCCGAAGCGCTGCGCACATTCCGCGGTGTGGCTCACCGGCTCGAGCTCGTCGGCGAGGTCGACGGCGTCCGTTTCGTCAACGACTCGAAGGCGACGAACACCGCCGCAGCGCGACGCGGCATCGCCGCCTATGCCGGCGAGCCGCTTCGCCTGATCCTCGGCGGGTCGCTCAAGGGGGAGTCGTTCGACGAGCTCGCCGAGCAGCTGCCGCCAACCGTACGCTCGATCGATCTCATCGGTGAGGCAACGGACGAGCTCGCCGCGGCGCTCCGGCGTGCCGGACGCAGCTACCGCCGTTCCGGAGATCTCGCAACCGCTGTGGGAGCTGCGGCCGGGGAGGCCGAGCCCGGAGACGTCGTCCTCCTGTCGCCGGCCTGCGCGAGCTACGACCAGTTTCGGAACTTCGAGGAACGGGGCGAAGCGTTCCGTCGCCTCGTCGGGGACCTCTGGTGAAGAAGGGCCAGCTCGAGTCTCACCTCCTCGTCCTGGTCACGCTCGCGCTCGTCGCCTTCGGGCTCGTGATGGTGTACAGCGCGACGTCCGCCCCCGCCGCGCTCGCCCGCACCGATCCGATGTCGTACCTCAAGAAACAGGCGATCTACGCCTTCATCGGCGTGGGCCTGATGATCGCGGTCTCCCGGTTCGACTACCGCCGTCTGCGCTACCTCGCTCCGGGTCTCGTCCTGGTCGCGCTCGGCGGATGCCTACTCGTGCTCGCGGTCGGCTCGCGCATCAACGGCGCCCGGCGCTGGATCGAGGTCGGGCCGGCGACGTTCCAGCCGTCCGAGCTCGCGAAGCTTGCGATCGCGGTCTGGGCGGCGGCATACCTGTGCAAGCGGCCGGCGCCGCGGACGCTGAAGGAGCTCGCGCGGCCCGTTGGGCTCCTGCTCGGCCTCTTCTCGCTGCTGATCCTCGCCGAACCGGACCTCGGAACCACCATCTCGCTCGCCGTCGTCCTCATCGCCGTGCTGCTGATCTCGGGCACACCCTTGCCGACGCTCGGCGCCGGCACAGGCATCGTCGTTGCCATCGGCCTGCTTGCGATCTGGTTCGAGCCCTATCGCCGTGCACGCATCTTCAGCTTCCTCGACCCGTGGAAGGACCCGCAGGGCGCGGGCTTCCAGACGGTGCAGGCTCTGATCGGCCTCGGCTCGGGCGGCGTCTTCGGCGTCGGCCTCGGTCACGGCGTGCAGAAGATCAACTACCTCCCCGAGGCCCACACCGACATGATCACGGCGGTGATCGGCGAGGAGCTCGGCCTGCTCGGTGTCACCGCGGTCGTGGCGGCGTTTGCCGCGTTCGCGTACGCCGGACTGCGCGTTGCGCTGGCCTGCACGGATCCCTTCGGGAAACGGCTCGCGGCCGGTCTCGTGGCGCTCGTCTGCGGACAGGCGCTGATCAATCTGGCGGCGGTCCTCGGGCTTGCGCCGTTGACGGGCATCCCGCTTCCGTTCATCTCCTACGGCGGCTCGAGCCTCGTGATCGCGCTCCTGTCCGTCGGCATCCTCCTTAACATCGCCGGCAGGCATGGAGCGCAAGCGAGAGTTGCACTGCCTGATAGCCGTCGGCGGGACAGTCGGACATCTGGCGCCGTCGCTCGCGGTCGCGGAGGCGCTCGGACGGCGCGGCGTTCGAGTGACGTTCGCCGGATCGCCCGATCGCGTCGAGGCGCAGCTCGTCCCTGAAGCGGGATTCGAGCTCGACACGTTCCCCATCGCCGGCTTCCCGCGGCGGCCGTCACGCGAGCTCGGCCGGGCGCTGTTACTCGCGGTGCGCGCGCCGCGCGCATGCGGTGCGATCCTCGACCTCCGGAGGCCCGACGTCGTGCTCGGCGGCGGCGGTTACGTCGCAGGTCCGATGGTGTTGGCCGCAGCACGGCGGAAGATCCCGACCGCGCTGATGGAGGCGGACGCACACCTCGGCTTGGCGAACCGGCTTGCGGCACCGTTTGCGCGCCGCGTCTTCCTGTCCTTTCCGATCGCCGGGCGTGACGGGCCGAAGTACCGCGTCACCGGGAGGCCGATTCCTTCCAGCTCGCGCGCACTGCCCCAAGCGGAGGGGCGGGCGCTGTTCGGCCTCCCGCCGAACGGCCCGGTGCTGCTCGTCTTCGGCGGTTCGCTCGGCGCACGGGTTCTCAACGAGCTGGCGGTTACGGCCTTCGGCGCGAGCGGCCCCGCAGTTCTGCATCTATCGGGTACACGCGATTACGACGAGCTTCGAGAACGCGTGACCCGTCCTGATTACCGACTGTTCGCGTTCACCGAGGAGTTCGGCGCGGCGCTCGGCGCGAGCGACGTCGTGCTGGCGCGCTCCGGCGGCTCGGTGTGGGAGGTCGCCGCGGCGGGGAAGCCCGCTGTCCTCGTGCCGGGCGACTTCGCGACGGGAGATCACCAGGCGAAGAACGCGCGCTACTTCGAGGAGCGCGGAGGCGCGATCGTGGTGCCCGAGCAGGACGTGGCACGCGCGCCCGACGTGATTCGTGCGCTGCTCGGCGATGCGGCGCGGCTCGAGGAGATGTCGCAGGCGATGCGGACGCTGGCGCGTCCGGATGCGGGGGACGAGATCGTGGAGGAGCTCATTGGCCTTGCCGCTTGAGGGCCGTCGGCTCTGGATCGCCGGGATCGGCGGTGCGGGGATGAGCGGTTACGCGCTGCTCGCCCGGGCCTGGGGCGCCGAGGTGCGGGGCTGGGACCGTGTGCGAACGCCGTATCTCGATCGGCTGGACGGCATCGACGTGGAGATCTCCGCCGACCCGCCCGAGTCGCCGGCCGGGTGGGAAGCGTTCGTGTCGACCGCGTTTGCCGAACGCGTGCCCGGCCACAGCCGCGCAGAGCTCCTGTCGGAGCTCGTGGGCCTTCGCGAGTCCATCGTCGTCGCCGGCGCTCACGGCAAGACGACGACGACCGCGATGATCGCGTTCTGCCTGCAGCGCCTCGGACGGGATCCGGCCTGGTTGATCGGCGGCGACGTTCCGCAGCTCGGCGGGAACGCCGGCGCCGGCAGCGGCTTGCTCGTTGTCGAGGGGGACGAATCGGACCGGACGATCGCGTCGCTTCGCCCGCACATCGCCGTCGTCACCAACGTCGATCTGGACCACCACGCGACCTTCGCGTCGCGCGCCGAAGTGGAGCGGCTCTTCGCCGACTGGCTCGCTTCGGCGCCGCACGCCGTGCGAGGCGAGATGCTGCCGCCGTACGAGGGGCCGCTCGCGCTTGTCGGCGAGCACAACCGCCTGAACGCCGCATGCGCGCTCGCCGCGCTCGAGCTCGCGGGAGTCCGCCGCAGGGACGTGGAGCAGGTGCTCGCCGAGTTTGCAGGCGTTGCCCGGCGGCTCGAGCTTCGAGGAGTCGCGCGCGGGGCCGAGATCTACGACGACTACGGACACCATCCCGCGGAGATCGCGGCCACGCTCGCCGCGCTGCGTGACAGTGGGCGGCTCCTCGTCCTGTTCCAGCCGCACTTGTACTCGCGCACGAGACATCTGGCACGCGAGCTTGCGGCGGCGCTCGCAGACGCCGACGAGGTTGCCGTCACGGACGTCTACGCCGCGCGGGAGGAGCCGGTGCAAGGAGTCAGCGGCAAGCTCGTAGTCGACGCGCTCGCCGAGCTGCGTCCAGGGATGACGATCGGCTGGACGCCTTCTGTCGAGGAGGGCGCCGACTATCTCGCCGCTCGGGTGCGAAGCGGCGATCGCGTGGTGACGATCGGCGCCGGCGACGTCGACCGTGCCGCGACGGTGCTGCTCGAGGAGAAGGCTTGAAGCTCGAGGAAGGCGTCCGCCTCGCGCGCTTCACGACGATCGGAACCGGTGGTCCTGCGCGTGCGTTCGCGCGCGTGGAATCCGTGAGCGAGCTCGAGGAGACGCTTCGCCACGCGCGCGAGCACGACCTGTCCGTTGCGACTGTCGGGTTCGGGTCGAACCTCCTCGTCGCCGACGAAGGGTTCGACGGGCTCGTGCTCAAGCTGACGGGCGAGCTCGCGCGGACTGAGGTCAGTGGCGACGTCCTCGTCGCCGGCGGTGGCGCCGCAAACGCCGTCTGCCTGCACCGAGCGCGAGCGGCCGGCCTCGGCGGCTTCGAGTTCGCCTGCGCGATCCCGGGGACGGCGGGCGGCGGCGTCTGGATGAACGCCGGCGCATACGGCGCCGACTTTGCAGGTGTGCTCGAGCGCGCGCAGGTCGTCGACGCGCACGGTGCCGAATGGCGTACGGCCCGCGAGCTCGCCCTCCGCTACCGGCACTCGGACCTCCGTCACGGGGAAGTCGTGGCGGCGGTGGAGCTCAGGCTGAAGCCGCGGCCCGTCGAACAGATCAAGGCGATCGTCGCCGACCTGCAGGCCCAGAGGAAGGCGGCCCAGCCGACCAACAAGCGGACGTACGGCAGCGTCTTCAAGAACCCGGACCACCGGCTCACGGCCGGTCGCATGCTGGAGGCGTGCGGACTGAAGGGCCATCGCATCGGCGGCGCGCAGATCTCTCCGCGGCATGCGAACTTCATCGAGAACGCAGACAATGCGCGCTCGGCGGATGCGATCGCTCTCATGGCCGAGGCGCGACGCCGGGCACACGATCAGTACGGTGTCGTCTTGGAGCACGAGGTTCGGTTCCTCGGCCCGCTGACTCTGCCCGAGCTCGACGAGTAGGACCCTTCGCAGCGGCGGCGAAGTCAGCGGCATGGCGGAGAAGGTCATGCCGCTGCGTACCGCTGCGCGTGCCCGCGGCATCGACCTCGTGCGCC
>JBKPDB010000067.1:0-11897 GCA_046727655.1 Actinomycetota bacterium | reverse complement strand
GCCCATCCGCTTCATCTGCGCGCGGATGCGGGTGATGTTTTCCGCGACGATGTCCCTCGGGTGACCGCCGTCTCTGATCGCAGCGTTCTCCGCGTTCAGGCCGAACGAGTCGTAACCCATCGGCCGCATGACCCGCCGCCCGTTGCGGCGATGGAAGTGCGCGAGGACGTCTCCCTGCGTGTAGTTCCGCACTTGCCCGACGTGCAGCGTCCCCGAAGGGTACGGCAGCATCTCGAGCAGGTAGTACTCGCGCCCGTCGGAGACACCCGTGTTGGAAGCGTGGAAGGCGTTCTCCTCCTCCCAGATGCGCTGCCATTTGGTCTCGATTTTCTGTGCGTCGTACGTGTCCATGTCCGTCCTCAGAAACGAAAAAGCCTCTCGCGAGAGAGGCCGTGGGGAGCTGGCCCGGCTTCCGCCGCGGTGGCTCCTTCCCTACAGAAGCAGCTCCTTCATTGCATCTGACTGTAGCAGCGGGCGAAAATCGACGCCATGAGCGACTACACACACATCAACCTGAAAGACGACGTGGAGGACCAGGCACCGAACTTCGGGCTCTCACCGAATCTCGAGTCGCGCATGGCGCGGGTCGCGCTCGGGCTCGAGCACTCCGGCGTCAGCTACATCCGGATCGCGCCGGGCTTCCGGATCCCCGTGGGTCACAAGCACAAGCAGCAGGAAGAGGTCTACGTCCTCGTGAGCGGGAGTGCGCGCATCAAGATCGACGACGAGATCCGAGACATGAAGCAATGGGACGCCGTCCGTCTGCACCGCGACACCGCCAGGGGGTTCGAGGCGGGCGAGGAGGGCGCGGAGCTCATCGCCATCGGGGCGCCCAACACCGGTCCGGGCGATGCAGAGCTGATCCAGGACTACTGGAGCGACTAGCGCGGACGCCCGCCTGATCGAGCTCTTTCCCGACACGGCCGGCGTCGAAGGCCGCGGCCTGGTCGTCGGCGGGGTACAGGCGGAACGGCTCGCCGACGAGTTCGGCACACCGCTTGTCGTCTACTGCCGGGAGACGTTACTCGCGCGTGCGCGCGCGTACGCGCGCGTCGACCCGGAGGCGCTCGTCGTGTACGGGACGAAGGCCTTTCCCAACGTGGCGGTGCTCCGGCTGCTCGGGGCCGAAGGCCTCGGCGCCGACGTGTCGACGGGCGGTGAGCTCGAGTTCGCGTTGCGTGCCGGAATCCCGGGCGAGCGGCTCCTGTTCCACGGCAACAACAAGTCGGACGAGGAGCTTCGCGCGGCGGCCGGCGCCGGCGCGCTCGTCGTGCTCGACGCCCTCGAGGAAGTCGCCCGGGCAAAGGAGGCCGGGGTAAAAAGCGTTCTCGTCCGGCTCACGCCGGAGATCGAAGCCGAGACCCACCACGCGATCCGGACGGCGCACGCGGAATCCAAGTTCGGCCTGGTCGCGAACGATGCGGTCGCGGCGGTCGGCGACGCGCTCGAAGCCGGGCTGGACGTGCTCGGACTGCACGTGCACATCGGCTCGCAGCTCAGGCGGACGTCGGAGAGTCTCCTCGCCGTCGAGCGCCTCGTCGACGTCGCTGAGCTTTGTCGCGACGAGCTCGGCTGGATGCCGCGGCTGTTCGATCTCGGTGGCGGGCTCGGCGTCCGCTACACGTCTGCCGACGTCATTCCGGATCCCGTTGAGTTCGCCGGCGAGCTCGTCAGGCATCTGCGCGCCCAGTGGACCGCGCCGGCGCGCCTGATTATCGAGCCGGGCCGCTCCATTGTCGGTCCCGCTGCGTTCACGCTGTACCGCGTGGGCGCAGTCAAGCATACGGGCGGCGTGACCTACGTCGGGGTCGACGGAGGCATGTCGGACAACCCGCGCCCGCAGCTCTACGGGTCACGCTACGAAGCACTGCTCGCCAATCGCGCCGACGAGCCGGCCGCGGGCACTTATCGCGTTGCCGGGAAGCACTGCGAATCCGGCGATGTGCTGATCAAGAGCGTCGAGCTACCCGAGCCGCGGCGCGGCGACCTGCTCGCCGTCCCGGCGACAGGCGCGTACACCCTTGCGATGGCGTCGAACTACAACGGCGTCCCGCGCCCAGCGGCAGTTCTGGCCGCCGGCGGTCGGGCCGAGCTGATCCGCCGACGCGAGTCCGTCGTGGATCTGCTCAGGTTCGAGCCGTAGCGAAGCCGGGCCGGACGAGCCGCGACGGCGCGACCAGCTTGGCGTCCTTGACGGGCGGGTTCCGCGGCTCGGCGAGCGGCGCAGCGCCGAACGAGGCGGCGCGACGTTCTGACGGCACCTCGCCGTAGAGCGTCGTTCGCTGCCGCGGAATGCGGCGGGCGGAGCGGATCAACTCCTCCATGGGCTCCGGAGCAAGCTCCTGGCCGTGCTCGGCCCCGGCCGAGCGGGAGATCGACTCGTTCATCAACGTGCCGCCGAGGTCGTTGACGCCCGCCCGCAGCGCCGCAGCGACTCCTTCGGGACCGAGCTTGACCCACGAGACCTGCACGTTCGTGATCCAGGGGTGCAGCGCCAGGCGCGCAACGGCATGCACGAGCAGCGTCTCGCCGAACGTCGGGCCGGATCGCGCTCGGCCGCGGAGCCACATCGGCGCCTCCATGTGCACGAACGGCAGCGGTACGAATTCCGTGAACCCTCGCGAGCGCTGCTGCTGTTCCCGCGCGTGTAGAAGATGACGCGCCCAGCTCCGCGGACCGTCGACGTGGCCGAACATCATCGTCACGTTCGAGCGCAGGCCGACGCGGTGTGCGGTGTCGTGCACCTCCAGCCACTGGGCGGTCGTCACCTTGTCCGGGCAGATCACGCGCCGGACCTCGTCGTCGAGGATCTCCGCGGCGGTTCCGGGCAGCGAGCCCAGCCCGGCCTCGCGCAGCTTCGTCAGATAGGTCTCGAGCGGCAACCCGAGCGTCGCCGCGCCCTGCCAGACCTCGAGCGCGGAGAACGCATGGACGTGGAGATCCGGCACGGCGGCCTTGATCGCGCGCACGACCGAGACGTAGTAGTCGCCGGTGAAAGCGGGATGGATTCCGCCCTGGAGGCACACCTCCGTGGCGCCGCGCTCCCATGCCTCCTCGCAGCGACGGACGATCTCGTCGTGCGGCACGAGGTACGGCGCGCCGCGCAGGTTCGCCGCCAGCTTCCCCTTCGAGAAGGCGCAGAACCCGCAGCGGAAATAACACACGTTCGTGTACTGGATGTTGCGCGTGACGACGTACGTGACCTCGTCGCCGCACACCTCGCGCCGAAGCCGGTCGGCCGCTGCGAAGACGCGGTCGCGCTCACGACCGCGCGCGCGGAAGAGCCGTGCGATCTCGTCCTCGCCCAGCTCCTCCCGCGAATCGACCGGGAGTGCGTCACGCGGCACGAACGGCACGCCGCCGGCCGCTCCGGGCGCCCAATCGTCCTCGCGGGCAAGACCGAGCGCGTCAGACGCGCGAAGGACGGCGGGCAGCACGCGTGGATCGATCCACTCGCCGGAGATCCACTCCGGGTAGACGGGCAGACGAGGAGCGAGCTCGAGGCCTCGGCTTTCGGTCGCGGCCCGCAGACGTTCGACGTCCGGCCAGGGGGCCTCAGGGTTGACGTGGTCGATCGTCACCGGCGAGACGCCGCCCCAGTCGTCTATGCCTGCATCGAGCAGACGTGGAAAGTCGTCGTACGACAGATTCGGGGGCGCCTGCACGTGCGCGTGCGCGCCGAGCACGATCCGCGCCACAGCGATCGTCCAGAGCAGCTCCTCGAGCGGCGGCTCGGGTGCGTCGGCCATCCGGGTTCCCGGCTTTGCCCTGAAGTTCTGGACGATCACTTCCTGCACGTGGCCGTCCGCAGCCGCGAGCTCGCGGATCACTCGCAGTGCCTCGAGGCGGTCGGAACGCGTCTCGCCGATGCCGATGAGGATCCCGGTCGTGAAAGGCACGCGCGCCTCCCCTGCCGCGGCAAGCGTCGCGAGCCGCACAGTGGGATCCTTGTCCGGTGAACCGAAGTGCGGTCCACCCCGATCGGACAGCCGTTCGGACGTGGACTCGAGCATCAGGCCCATCGAGGCGCTGACGCGCCGGAGCTCGCGCATGTCGTCCAGGCACATGACACCGGGGTTGAGGTGCGGCAGCAAACCAGTCTCATCGAGCACGGCCCCGCTCGCGCGCGCGAGATACTCGAGCGTGGTCTCGCAGCCGAGCTCGGCAAGCCCGTCGCGCGCGGCCCGGTACCGAAGCTCCGGCTTGTCCCCCAGAGTGAAGAGCGCCTCGCGACAGCCGGCGGCAGCGCCCGCGCGCGCCACCTCGAGCACTTCGTCGATCGTCAGGTACGCACGCTCGCCGCGACGCGGTGGACGCGCGAACGTGCAGTAGTGGCAGACGTCCCGGCAGAGCTTCGTCAGCGGGATGAAGACCTTCGGCGAGTAGGTGACGAGCGCGCCGTGGCCCTCGTCGCGCAAAGCGCGAGCCTCTGCGCACAGATCCTCGAGCGCGCGGTCGAGGAGCTCCATCGGCGGAGCTTACGTCCCGGGCTGCGGGCTACGGGGCGGGGATCAGACGAGGTCGGTCGACATCACGCCGAGCGCGACCGAAACCGCAACCGCCCCGACCAGCGCCGCCGCCACTGACACGCGGCGCACGCGTGACGCGGGTGAGGCAAGTGACGCGACACCCGCCAGGCCGAGGGTCATGCCGGTGAACGTCTCGACCGCCTGGAACGCGACACCGACGGCAAGCGCAGGGCCGACCGGGACGCCGGTCCCATGGAGCGCCAGCGCGACCGCACCGGCGCCGGTACCGAAGTTGCCCGGCGTGAGCGGGAGCACGCCGGAGAGCGAGACCGCGGTCACGAGCACGAGCGCCACGAAGATCGGTCGTTGCACCCCGAGCGAGACGGCCATAGCCGCCGCGGCCGCGATCCGCGCGAGGGCGGCGGCCAGCACCCACGCGAAGAGCGCCGCTCCCGCGCGATAAGAGCCGCGAAAGATGCAGAACACCTGCAGCAGGCTGCGGACGTGTCCCGAGACACGCCGACTGAGACGCATGCAGACGAAGACAACGGACAGCACGACGGCGGCGAGCACCGGCGCCGGCCAGAGCGGAATCTCTGCCCACACGGCTGCGACCACGATCAGCGCGGACAGGGAGAGAGCACGGGCGGCAGCGACGGCCCCGCCGATTCCTCCCGCGCGCCACACGCGTTCCTCACCTCTCAACGTCTGCGACATCAGAGCGAGCCGCACCACACCGCCGAGGCTGGCCGGCGCGACCGCGTTGACGAGCGAGCCCACCGCGTACCGCGCGCACACATCCGAATAGGCCGCCTCCGAGCCGCACGGACCCAGCCCGCAAGACCAGGCTGCCGCCGAAAACAGCAGGCCCACCGCGAAGGCGCCCGCGGCGACCAGGAGCCAGCCGGGCCGTGCATCGGAAAGGCTGGCCAAGGCGCTGTCGAACGTCCCCCGTCCGATGCGCGTGGCCGCGAGCGCGATTCCCCCGGCGAAGAGCAGCGCGACTCCGACCGCGTACGTGCGACCGAGCTGTCGGCCCCTGGTCAGTAAGGGAGTCAGCGGACGTCCATCGGCAAGAAGGCCGGCATTCAGCTGAACGCTAGCTCTATGAAATGAAAAGGGAGTTAAGAAAAACTCCCCGTCGGGGGGGTCCTTGACATCATCAGGCTCAGTGAACGGCGCGCGGCTTCGGCGATCCGCGTGGGTCGGCGTGGCCGCGATCCTCGTCGTGGCCACGGCCCTCGGTGCATGGCTTTTCTTGGTTGACGACTCGCCGAGCCGGGAGGCGGTCGTGCCGGCGAGGCCGGTCGTGGTCCGACAGAGGCCGATGCCGGCACAACCCCGCCGAGCGACGCCGTCGGAGCAGGTCGACGTGTACGCGCACAATGAGCGTCGCATGCTCGCCGCGCGGGCCGAGAGCGCCCGGCCGCTGGTCTACGTTCCCGACAGCGGCAGCGGCTCGGTCGACGTGATCGATCCGCGCACGTTTCGGATCGTCGACCACTTCGACGTCGGCGCGTCGCCGCAGCACGTGACGCCTTCGCACGACCTCCGGACGCTCTATGTCGCAAGCGATGCCGGGAACACCGTGACGCCGATCGATCCGCGGACCGGGCGGCCGGGCAAGCCCGTGCCGGTCACCGATCCCTACAACCTCTACTTCACCTTCGACGGGCGACTCGCCATCGTGGTCGCGGAACGGATGCAGCGGCTCGACTTCCGCCGCGCACACAGCTTTCGCCTCGTTCGATCGCTGCGCGTTCCCTGTGCAGGCGTCAACCATCTCGACTTCACCGCCAACGGCCGTTTCGCGATCGCGAGCTGTGAGTTCTCGGGCCGGCTCGTGAAGGTCGACGTCGAGCGCCGCCGCGTCGTTGCAGTCAGGCGCCTGCCGCGCCGCTACAGCGTCCCGCAGGACGTCAGAGCCGCACCGAACGCACAGATCTTCTACGTCACAGACCTCGCCGCCGGCGGCGTCTGGCTGGTGCAGCCGCGCGCACTTCGAGTCGTCGGCTTCCTCCACACGGGCGCCGGCGCTCACGGTCTCGTCGTGAGCAGGAACGGCCGGTCCCTGTACGTAGCGAACCGGAACGACGGTAGCGTCTCGGTCATCTCGTTCCGAACCAGACGAGTCATCGCCAAGTGGCGAATCCCGTCGGGAAGCCCCGACATGGGCAACGTGTCGGCCGACGGCCGTGTGCTTTGGCTGTCGGGACGCTATTCGTCAGAGGTCTACGCGCTCAGCACGACGACCGGGCGTCTGCTCGCGCGCATCCCTGTCGGCGCGAGCCCGCACGGGGTCTGCGTCTGGCCGCAGCCGGGCCGGTTCTCACTCGGACACACCGGGAACATGCGCTGATGACGACGATCGCGCTCCCGCGGAGCCGCCGCGACGTGCTCGTGCCGGCGAGCTTGGCGGCGTTTGTCGCGTCGCTCCTCGTCTGGCTCGGGCCACCCGGGAACGACCTCGCCGCGCACGTGTACCAGCGCGCGATCTACCTGCAGCACGGCTTCCTCCTCTGGAACAACTTCTGGTACGCGGGCCGGTACAGCTTCGTCACGTACAGCCTGCTCTACTACCCGCTCGCCGCCGCGGTCGGGATCGGGATCCTGGCGGTCGTCACGGTTGCGGTCGCGGTCGCGGCGTTCTCTGCGCTCGCCCATCGTGAGTGGGGCGAACAGAGCCGCTGGGCAACCTGGGCCTTCGCCCTCTGCTGGGCCGCGCTCGTCATCTCCGGCGCGTACCCGTTCATGCTCGGGAGCGCCTTCGCGCTCGTCGCGCTGTGCGCGGTTCAGCTCGGACGAGTCTGGATCTTCGTCGCGGCCGCAGCGCTGACGCTCGCCTCGAGCCCGCTCGCATTCCTCCTCCTCGTTGTCGTCCTCGCCGGCGTCGCCCTCGCACGGCGCGATCAGACCGCCCGACTCGTTGCGCCCGCAGTCGCCGTCGTCGGCATCGCGGCGGTCGAGATCCTGCTGCAGCGCATGTTCCCGGGCGGCGGAACGTTCCCGTTCTCGGTTGCAGAGTTCCTCGCCGCCATCACGTTCTGCCTCATCGGGATCGGTCTCACGTGGAACGTCGCGGCGGCGCGCATCCTGCGCTGGACATTCGTCGCGTACCTCGCAGCTTGCACCGCGGCGTTCGCCGTGTCCTCGCCCGTGGGAGAGAACATCGCCCGCCTCCGCTTCGCCGCCGTGCCGATCACGATCCTCACGTTGTCACTTCGCCGCTGGCGACCCTGGCCCGTGTGCACTGCAGTCCTCGGGCTCGCGCTCGCCTGGAACTTCTCGCCGATCGCGGCGAGCCTCGTCCGGGGCGCAGGGGACCCGGCCGCGCATGCCGCCTACTGGCGTCCGGCGCTCACCTATCTGCAGCGCCACATCACGCCCTCGTACCGCGTCGAGGCCGTCGACACCGCCGGTCACTGGCCTGCGAACTTCCTCGCCGGCGCCCGCATCCCGCTGGCGCGCGGCTGGTTCCGGCAGGAGGACTTCCCGCAGAACCGCGTCCTCTACGGCCCGCTCGGTCCCTCGACGTACCTGGCCTGGCTCAGGCGGCTGGGGGTGCGTTACGTCGTGCTGACGACTGCGCCTCCCGACTACAGCGCGCGCGGCGAGGCGCGGCTGCTCGCGAGCGGGCGTTCGGGGCTGAAGGTCGTCTTCAGAACGCCGACGACGAAGATCTTCGAAGTTCCGTCGCCGCGGCCGCTCGTCGCAAGCCCCGCGCGCGTCGTCGGGCTCGGGTACACGTCGATTCGCCTGTTCGTCCCGAAGGCGGGCCGCTACCGACTCGCCGTCACCTACTCCCCGTACTGGCAGACACCGAAGGGATGCCTCGCGCCGACACAGGACGGCATGTCGCAGCTGATCGTGGACGAGCCTGGAGTCGTCAGGTTGCACTTCGACGTGACGACGCGCCGCGCTCTCCTCGCGATCATCGGCAACGACGACGCCTGTCGCTAGGCAGACCACCGCATCGCGTAGATTCCGCTCCCAATGCACCCGACCGCCGAGATGTTCCAGGAGCGCGCGCGCGGTCTCGGCCTCGACATCGAGGTGCGTGAGCTTTCGGAATCGACGCGGACCGCTCAGGAAGCCGCGGACGCCGTCGGGGTGGAGGTCGGCCAGATCGTGAAGTCGCTGGTCTTCATGGAAGGCGAGGGACCGCTCCTGTGCCTGTGCGCCGGCGATCGACGCGTGGACACCGCGAAGCTCGGGCACGATGTTCGGCAGGCGAACGGTCGTGAAGTGCGCGAGGCGGCCGGGTTCGCGATCGGCGGGGTGCCTCCCCTCGGCCACGACGAACCGATACGCACGGTCGTCGACGCCTCGCTTCGGCGCTTCGACACCGTTTGGTGCGCAGGCGGCACGCCGAACGCCGTCTTCCCTGTGGCCACCGAAGCGCTCATCGGCGCGATTCCCGGAGTCGACGTGCGCGAAATCTCGTAGCGAGATCCACTGCAGGGTTTCTGCGCCGCCGCGGGTCTTCTACCGTGGAGGGGCGCGCCCGCGGTTGTCGGCCTGCTAGGAGCCGGCACTCGCTTCGAGGCGCGCCTCCTCTGTCTAAGGCGTCACGAGCGCAGGATCGGTCAGCGGCGCCCGGCAGGCGAAGTTCTCGCAGACGTAGACGGCCGGTCGCCCGTCGACGAGGCCCTTCCCCTGCAGCAGCGGAACGTCGTCGCTCGGACCGAACGCCGCGACCGCATTCGGATCGAACGGAGCAAGCGCGGCGCGTACGACGTCGGCGTCCGGCGGCCCGATCAGGGCGAGCTCCCGCGGCGGCGAGAAGTGGAGATCGAGCGCGCAGAGCGCGTGGCCGAACGCAGACGGCGCGCGGCCGAGTAGCGGCGCGATCAGACGGAAGACGCCGACTGCATGCCGCTCGAGCTCGGCGTCCCCCCAAAGCCGGCTCAGGCGCAGCAGGACGTACGCCAGCATCGAGTTGCCCGACGGCGTCGGATGGTCGTCGAAGTCCTTCTTGCGGTTGACCAGCGCCTCGGCGTCCACCGGCGTGAGGAAGAAACCGCCTCGCTCCTCGTCGCCGAAGAGCTGCACCGCAAGAAGCGTCAGGCGGCGCGATTCCTCGAGCCAGCGCAGCTCACCCGTGGCGAGGTGCAGCTCGTACAGGCCGTCGGCGACGTCGGCGTAGTCGTCGAGCACCGCGGCGTGCTTCGCCTGTCCCGCGCGCCAGGTGCGGTAGAGACGACCGTCCTCCGTCGAAAGCGGCCCCAGCAGGAAGTCGCCCAACGCCCGCGCGGCCTCGAGCAGGTCTGCACGCTGCAGGCGCCGGGCCGCCTCGGCCAGAGCCGCGAGCGCAAGGCCGTTCCACGAGGCGATCGCCTTGTCGTCGCGCAGCGGCTTCGGGCGGCGCTCCCTCACCTCGAACAGGCGTGCGCGGAGCTCCTCGTCGAGCTCGCCGCGGATGATGAAGCGGCCGTGCTCGAAGGGATGGAGGAGCTCCCGCGGGACGCCTTCGTCCTCGGTCCACGTGTACGTGAGGCCCTCGACGCCGTCGGTGTCGGCGTCCTGGGCGGAGGCGAAGCCGCCCCCGGGCAGGCGCAGCTCGCGCAGCATGTAGTCGAGCGTCTCTTCGGCGACGCGGCGGTAGCGGTCGTTGTCCGTGACGAGCCACCCGTGCAGGTACGTCGGCACGAGCAGTGCGTTGTCGTACAGCATCTTCTCGAAGTGCGGGACGAGCCACTCCCGGTCGACCGAGTAGCGGTGGAAGCCGCCGCCGACGAGGTCGTACATGCCACCGAGGGCCATCGAGTCGAGCGTCTTCGTCGCCGGCTCGAGCTCTCCCCGCCGTAACAGGAGCTCCAGCGCCGAGGCCGGCGGGAACTTCGGCGCATTGCCGAACCCGCCCCAGACGGGATCGAGCTGCTGCCGCAATCCCCGAACCGCGTCGGCCAGAAGCGACGTCGTCAGCGGATCGCGGGACGGCTCGACGGCGCGGCGAAGGGACTCGGTGATCGTCCCCGCATCGCGCTCCAGGTCCCTGCGTCGTTCGCGCCACGCGTCGGCAACCGCGTGCAGGATCTGCCGGAAGCTCGGCAGCCCGTGGCGCGGCTCCGGCGGATAGTAGGTCCCGCCGTAGAACGGCTTCCCGTCCGGAGTGAGGAACACGGTCATCGGCCAGCCGCCGTGGCCCGTCAACGAGACGACGGCGTCCATGTAGACGGAATCGACGTCGGGACGCTCCTCGCGGTCGACCTTTACCGGCACGAAGTGCTCGTTCATGACGCGCGCCGTCCCCTCGTCTTCGAACGACTCGTGTTCCATGACGTGGCACCAGTGACACGCCGCATAGCCAACAGAGAGCAGGATCGGCTTGTCCTCGTCGCGTGCGCGGGAGAAAGCCTCGTCCCCCCACGGGAACCAGTCGACCGGGTTGTCGGCGTGCTGCAGCAGGTAGGGGCTCGTCTCCTGAGCGAGGCGGTTCATGGCCATACTCTGCCCCGTGAGCGCCCTTCCAAGCGGCACCGTCACCTTTCTCTTCACCGACATCGAGGGCTCCACCGAGCTCTTACGAAAGCTCGGCGACGACTACGGCAAGCTGCTCGGCGAGGAGCGGCGCATCCTGCGCGAGACGCTTGGAGCGGCGGATGGAAGCGAGATCGACACCCAGGGTGACGCGTTTTTCTTCTCCTTCGCACGGGCGCGCGATGCCGTCGCCGGCGCAGTCGGCGCGCAACGCGCCCTCGCGGAGCACGAGTGGCCGGACGACATCCAGGTCAAGGTGCGGATGGGCCTTCACACCGGAGAGCCCGCCGTCGGCGAGCAAGGTTACGTCGGTCTCGACGTCGTACGCGCGGCGCGCATCTGCTCGGCCGGCCACGGCGGCCAGATTCTAATCTCCGAGACCACGCGTGCGCTGCTCGGCTCAGATCTTCCCGGCGGCGTGACGCTCCGGGACCTCGGCGGCCAGGAGCTCAAGGACATCGGTGAGGAGCGGATCTTTCACCTTGCCCTGGATGGACAGGAGGACGCGTTCGCGCCCTTGAAGACGGAACGCCGACGGACGCCCAGCAAGGCGGACATCCTCGGTGAGGACTTCGAGCAGCGGATCGAAGATTTCGTGAAGCAGTCGATCTCAGGGGCTCTCCCGCGCGGAGCATCGCCCCTGGAGCCGCCGCCCCCGCGCCCGTCGAAGTCCTTCTGGGCACGGCTTCCGGGCCGCCGCGCGAAGCCGGACCGCCCTCCGACCTAACGCATTCGCCAGCGGCGGAACGCCTCGGCGCCGACAGTGATGACGCCGGCGATGCCAAACGCAAGGAGCAGCGCGTAGAGGGGCTTGTCCTCGAAGGTGCGGCCGCCGAGGTAGCCGAGCAGGGCGCCGAACGTCGCCCAGCAGATCCCGGCGATGAAGACGAACGGCACGAAGCGCGTCATCCAGGCCAGGTGAACGAGGCCCGAGGTGAACGTCGCGGC